>JAYFPP010000006.1:0-30332 GCA_034927635.1 Paludibacter sp. | reverse complement strand
CAGCGCAAGAAATCGTTTCTTTGTGTGGGTTTAGATACCGATATCAATAAGATTCCGGAGTTTTTATTTGATGATACGGATGATAATATCTTTGCATTTAATAAAGCAATTATTGATGCTACTGCGGATCTGTGTGTAGCTTACAAACCTAATCTCGCTTTTTATGAAAGTCTGGGTATTCAGGGTTGGGAAGCCCTGGAACGTACAGTAGAATATATCAGGGAAGAATATCCAGATCAATTTATCATCGCCGATGCGAAAAGAGGGGATATAGGCAATACCTCTGCGATGTATGCCCGCACTTTCTTTGGTAATCTCGATTTTGATGCCGTGACTGTTGCACCCTATATGGGTGAGGATTCGGTGACTCCTTTCCTGAATTATGAAGGAAAATGGGTGATCCTGCTGTCATTGACATCAAACAGGGGAGCTGCTGATTTTCAATATATAAAAGATGCATCCACTGGTGAGAGCTTGTTTGAGAAGGTACTCAAAAAATCAAAAGAATGGGGTAATGAGGATAAACTGATGTATGTGGTTGGTGCTACCAGAGCAGATATGCTGGCTGATATCCGTAACATTATTCCGGATAGCTTTTTATTAGTGCCCGGTGTTGGCGCACAGGGTGGTAGTCTGCAGGAAGTTGCAAAATACGGGCTGAACAGTACCTGCGGTTTGCTGGTGAACTCTTCACGACAGATTATTTATGCTTCTTCGGGAAAAGATTTTGCAGAAGCAGCCAGGATTGAAGCGATCAAAGTACAACAGGAAATGGAGGAAATTCTGCTGTCGTCTAAGTTGATTTAATATATTCGGACAACCATTGATCCAAATCAGTGTTTTTTTCTAACCCGAGTCTTTCTTTAATAAGCACGCGTCTGTGATAGAGCGTGTTTTTTTGTGTGTCCAGTAAAGTGCAACAATCCGTGATGTCAAAATTAAGACAAATTAGTGTTATAATTCTGATATCATTCTCTTTAAGTGCATGAGATCTGGCGGCAAGTAAACTTATTTTTCCGTCCAGGAACTGATCTGCTTCATGAATGTATTCCTTCCAATCCAGTTCGCTTATTATTGATTGCTTTGTTATTTTATCCCTGAATTCTTCAATTTTATGTTTTTCTTTCAAACCCATTTCTAATCTTTTCAGATAGAGGGTATTCTGAGTCCTGTTCTGAAGTTTGTTCATTAACAGTAGTTTTTTACTTTCATGAATCTCTCTTAATACATTCAGATTACTCTCGAGTTTTTGTTTCTCAAATTCTTTCATAAATAATTTCTTACGATGATAGAGAATCACTACTGATAATACAATGGCAATTATCAATAATGCGGTTATCAGACTGAATATATAGATGATTTTATTACGGTTGGAAATCTTAAGAATAAGATTTTCTTTTTCTTTTTGAGCTAAATCAAACTGCTTATCGATGGTATAGACGTGACTCCGGATACTTTTTTGATAAATGGTATCCCTTTGATAATATGCTTCCTGTAAATGGTCAAGTGCTTTTGAAAAATTGTTGTTGTGTTTTTCAATTGAAATTCCGGCAACGTTGTGTAAAAAACGTTGTTTTGTTGTACTCAGATTGTTTTTACTCTTGTTGTAATAGTACTTTGCTGAATCCGGCTGATTAAGTTCGCTGTATATGCATGCCAGATAGGTCGTATATAAATGTTGCTCCTCAGGTTGGTGTTTCAGATATTGCAAAATCAGATTTTTTGATTCAATCGGATTGGTTTCGAACAAGAGTTCTCCTTTTATGGCCATAGTCGCCAGGTAATTTAATGAATCTCCGGCGTTGCCGGCGTATTGTGCGGCAATATTCAAATAATGAAGTACAGAATCAACAGGAGCGTCATTCTTGTAAAGAATATTTCCTATGTCACGATAGACATATGCCAGGTATTTCTTATTCCCGGACTTGTTAAAATATTCCCGGGCCTTGCTCAGATAGCAAAGTGCTGTCTCGTAATGAGCATCGGGCGTACTGATGAAAGCAATATTGTAATTTACCAGTCCTTTAAGATCAAATGCATTTGTCGTATTCAGAAGTTGGTCAGCTTTTTTGTACCACATCATTGCACTTTCAGGATCTTTATTTATTTCGGCAAGACATCCGTAAAGATAATTTACGGTTCCTGCCTGAACCGGGAATTTACCGGGATTATAATAAGCTTTTGCAATACGGAGAAGGCTGTCGGAACTAAAATCCCTGTAAGTTTTATACAGAGCGTGTGTGTAAAGCAGGCACCAGGCGGCATGATCTGCCGGATTATTTAATTCTTTAACGCTAATGTTGTTGAGTAGGTGGTATGCTGAGTCGGGATGTTCAAACAGTACCTTTTCAGCGAGCAGTATCTGTTTATTTGCTGTGTCGTTCTTATGGCAGGAAGCCAATATTATAAATACAGATAAAAGCAGAAAGTAGCGAGATTTTGTTTTCATAGTACCCGATTTTTTACCTTTTACGTATATTTTTATTTTACCGTACAGATATTGTTAAAATGATGTTTTTTAAGTTGCTGATAAACAGCTTGGTGTAAACAATGGATTTTTTATTCCTACAGACATTTTTTTTTGAATCAACAAATTTTACGCTTAAATTTGAGTGTAAAAATATAGATTTTTTTTATTCTGACGAAATTTATCATGAGAACAGGGTTGTTATTGTTTTTTTTCTTTTTCCTGAATAGTTTTCAACTGTCGAACCAGAAACTGATGTTAAAATCGGTTGTGGATGACAGACCACCCCGTCCAAGAGTAACAACTGATTTTTCACCGGCTTCAATTGCTGATGATGTTCAGCCTGAAGTCGGGGTGCACAGCAAAGTTCCATTTTTTATTAATAATAAGCAAAATCTTAACCGGAAGATTGATCTGTAAGTTTACAACCTTTTGTTTATGACTGAGACGGGACATTTGATGTTAAAATCAATGTTCCGTTTTTTTCTATTTCAGGTGTTTTTTGATGAGATAATCATATCTGTCGAGCACTTCCGACACAATATCTTCCCATGATTTTGTAAGGCTTAGGGCTGCATTGACGCCTGTAGTACGCAATAGTTGTCTGTTTTGAGATAGATCATATAATTTTGATGCAAGCAGGTCAGGGTCTTCATCGATAAGGAATCCGTTTACATTGTCGGTAATCGCCGTAGATGCAATAGATTTTTTCAGCATCAGTGAAGGTGTGTACAAAGCAGCGGCCTCTCTGACCACCAATGCCCAGGTGTCGTATAGCGACGGAAACAGGAAAAGATCGGCTGCGGCATAATAATCCTTCAGAACTTGTCTGTCGGATATTAAACCGGGAAAGACTATAAATGAAGACAATTGCAGATTTTCTGCCAGAAGTTTCAATTCGTTCTCTGCATACCCGGTTCCGACAAAGATCATCTTAAACTTTATATTACGTGATTTTGACAACGCATCGATGATTAGTCGCAGGTTCTTCTCCCATACCAATTGACCAACATAGAGCAACACCATCTCATCATCAGCAATTCCAAGTTTATTTCTGGCTGTTTTCTTTAATATATCAGGCTGTTGGTCGGTGCAAAAATCTGTTCCATTGTTCATTACCACCAATTTACCTTTGTACCCGTAATCACGAAGGGTATCTTCTACCGATTCCTGAGGAATCCAGACTTCATCGGCCTGATTATAAAAGTAAACCAATTCCTTCACCATCAGGTCGACCAGTTTTTTTGAATGAAGTGCCTGTTCAAAATTATCCCTGTATTTTGTATGAAAGGTTGCCACCAATGGTATTTTTCTTTCTTTGGCAATTTTTAGTGCCAGTAAACCGGAGGTAAACGGACAATGAGCATGAACGAGCGAAAAAGGAATTTTCTCAAGTTTGGTTTGTAAAGCAATGTCGATGTCAGGCAACCCCAATCGATAGGGCTTTCTGCTAATCAATGGAATGGATGGATAGCGATATACAGGAAAAGGATCCGTGTCGGTGTAATCGGGAGCTTTGGGCGTTACCACACATACATCCCTGCCCTGCTGATGCATCCACTTTGCGTAGTTCTGAACGGTAATAGCTACACCGTCGATGATAGGAGGATAGCTGTCGTTGAATAATCCGATGTTCCGCATATTCACTGAATAATGTTGTGCAAAACTACCATAAATATGCGTAAAAAGCCATTAAAAAACAGCAAAAAATTAAAAAAAGCATGATTAGCTATTTATTTTTCATTCAAAATTTTTCCCAATACTTTTTCCAATACGCACACATAATAAAAAGGTACATTAATCAGGCGAAAAGTTTTACCCCTGATCGTTGTAACTGTATCGACCTGCAATGGATTACTCCAAACCCGCACAGCCACATCGTGAGGAGCCTCGTCCATAAATAAATGCAGTGATTTTAATTTTGAGTTAGTGCCGCTTTTAACTTCAACCGGGATAACCAACCCGTTATAACCAATCACAAAATCGACCTCTGCCGATGAAGATGTTTTCTCGCGCACCCAAAATTGTCTGTGTTTATTTACACTTGTTGCATGCGCAATAAGTTCTTGTGCTGCTATCTGCTCTGCCAACATGCCACGCCAGACATCCTGTATGTCAGTAGCCGAAAATAATTCTTTTCGCACACCCGCCACATAGTTTGCAATTCCGCCGTCCAACCAGATCAGTTTGGGTTTTCGGCTTCGGGCTGAAAGTATTGGGAGTTGTGAAGATGTAGTTGGATAAACCAATTCCAGCAGCATCGTTTTTTCCAACAATCGAAAAGCCTCACCCACCTCGCGCGAACGATAATTGCTGCCACCGAAACGTTCGAATGAAATTGTTGAACCAGCATATCGCCAACCCTCAGCTATCAAAAACCTAACTACCTGTACAAGCGTATCTGTATGAGCATATTTCTCTACATCATCGGAATAGGAAGTTAACAAGCTATCATAAACCTTATCGCAAGCCAATACATCATGCATTTGGGCATATTTCTTAATCACGGCCGGCATTCCACCCACAATGGCAAAGTTTCTGAATTGCTGCATAACTCTGCTGTGTACTGCTTCAGCCTGAAGAGATTCCACCAAATTCTCGTCAAAAGTTTCTCCGATTCCATTTAAGAACTCGGTAAATGAACATGGATGTACAGCCAGGTATTCCACTCTGCCTACCGGGAAGGAGATTGTGCGGTTAATCAAACTTTCGAGCAACGATCCCGCAGCAATCACATAGAGCCAGCTCGCTTCTTCGTAGAAATACCGCAACATTGCCACTGCACGGGGCGAATTCTGTATTTCGTCGATAAAAAGCAGTGTGGGCACATCACGTTTCAACTGTCCATTAAGCAAATAAACTGCAGATATTAATGTGTTTATCTCTCCGTAATCTTCGAAAAGTTGCCTATCGGCCGCTTTATCCAGATTTAGTCGCAAATATACTTCGAAGTCCTTTGCAAATTCGTTTACCAAAGTAGTTTTGCCCACCTGTCTGGCACCCCTCAACACCAGTGGTTTTCTATCATTTTCATTCTTCCATTTCCGCAAATACGTGATTAATTTTCTATTTATCATGAGTTCAATAGTTTAAACAGTGCAAAGATAGTAATTTGTAATGAATTAAGGGTAACGTTATGTGATATTTGTAATGAATTAAGGGTAACATTGTTTGATTTATGTAATAGATTAAGGGTAACATTGCTGAATATATGTAATGAATTAAGGGTAAGAATACGAAGTTTACAACTGAACTTGTTGAAAAACATGGGTGAAATGTCTTATACTGATATAGGTAGACACATTATTTATTGTTTATAATGTGTCTACCTATATCAGTATAAGACAGGGTGTGCCAATAACGGTATGGTACCGGTGCTGTAGCCTCTGTTACTTCTGGTCGTACGCTTGCTCGTGCACGCTCGCTACCGCTCTTCCCGATGGGTCATTCATTTTCTTAAATGCTTCGTCCCATTCCAAAGCGATAGGAGTGGAGCAAGCCACTGAGGGAACAGAAGGTACACATTCAGCAGCTGAGTCTGATCCAAAATGTTCGTGGAAAATGGTACGGTAGTAGTATTCTTCCTTGTTCATCGGAGGATGAATAGGGTATGTTTCGTTGACTTTTTCCATCATTTCGTCGGTAACCTTTTCTGATGTCAGGGCTTTGAGGGTGTCGATCCAGCTATAACCCACACCATCGGAGAATTGCTCTTTCTGTCTCCAGGTGACACTTTCGGGCAGATAATCTTCAAAGGCCTTGCGCAATACCCATTTCTCCATTTTACCTTTTCCGGCCATCTTATCTGTCGGATTCAGGCGCATGGCAACATCCATGAATTCTTTGTCGAGGAAAGGTACACGTCCTTCGACTCCCCAGGCTGCCAATGATTTGTTGGCGCGCAGACAATCATACATATGCAGTTTTGATAGTTTGCGTACTGTTTCCTTATGGAATTCTTCGGCATTGGGTGCTTTGTGGAAATAGAGATAACCTCCGAAAATTTCGTCGGCACCTTCGCCTGATAATACCATTTTCACACCCATTGATTTGATAACACGTGCTAAAAGATACATCGGTGTACTGGCGCGAATGGTGGTTACATCGTATGTTTCGATATGATAAATCACATCACGGATGGCATCGAGTCCTTCCTGTACAGTAAAGTTGATTTCGTGATGCACCGTTCCGATATGGTCGGCTACTTTGCGGGCAGCGGCTAAGTCGGGTGAACCTACCAGTCCCACAGCAAAGGAGTGCAGCTGTGGCCACCAGGCTTCTTCTGTATTCCCTGATTCGATGCGGAGGCGGGCAAATTTCTTGGCTACGGCTGAAATGATGGAAGAATCTAATCCACCGGAAAGCAATACGCCATAAGGAACATCTGCCATCAACTGACGTTCAACAGCGTCTTCCAAAGCCTGGCGCAAAACGTCAATATCTGTTTTGTTATCTTTTACATTGTCGAATTCCATCCATTCGCGGGTGTACCATTTAACAGGAGCTTCATCTTCGCTGTAATAATATTGTCCGGGCAGGAATTCTTCAATCTTTACACAATGTCCTTCCAGTGCCTTAAGTTCGGAGGCTACATAGTAGGTTCCCTGCTCGTCCCAGCCCTGATAGAGTGGAATGATGCCGATATGATCGCGACCGATGAGGAAAACATTCTTTTCGGTGTCGTAAAGAGCGAAAGCAAAGATGCCGTTCAGATCTTCTAAAAAATCTTTTCCTTTCTCACGGTACAATGCCAGAATTACTTCGCAATCGGATTGCGTCAGAAACTCATATTTTCCTTCGAAATGTTTCCGGATTTCCTGATGGTTGTATATCTCACCGTTAACTGCCAGTACCAGCTTGCCGTCTTTACTGAACAAAGGTTGTTTTCCCGATTTCGGGTCGACAATCGATAATCTTTCGTGAGCAAGAATGGCTTTGTCATCGGAATATACTCCCGACCAATCCGGACCGCGATGCCTGATCTTTTTTGACATCTTCAGCACCTGAGGACGTAATACCGTGCTGTCGGTTTTTATATCAAATGCGCATACTATTCCACACATGTTAATTCCTTTTTTGAAACCATATAAGTCATATAAGTTACATATAAGTTTTTTATTTTTCTTCTTATTGAAATTCTGATTTATTACATTTCAATTGTCAGTAATCATACTTATATATCAAAGCTTATATGTAACTTATATGACTTATATGGTTAATATTTTTTATAATAAAGTTTGATGAATGTTCTCGGCTGTCTTTCTTCCCAACGCAATTGCACGAACTACCAGACTGGCTCCTATGGCGGCATCGCCTGTGGCGAAGACTTTCTGAACGGAGCTTTGATAGTTTTTGTCGACAAGAACATTTCCGCGACCGTCGTATTGTACTCCCAGTTCGTTCAGTAAGCCCTCCTGAACCGGATGAACAAAACCTAATGCCAGAAATACCAGGTCAGCTTTAATGGTTTCTTTCTTTCCTGTTGGAACCATATTGAATTTGCCGTTTTCATTCACCCATTCTACTTCTTCTACCACCACTTCGGTTACTTTTCCGTTTTTACCGGTAAATGCATTGGTGTTCAGACTCCATTTACGTTCGCATCCTTCGAGATGTGAGCTTGAAGTTTTCAGAATGTTGGGATAGTATGGCCATGGTGTCGCTGGGTTTTTCCCTACCGGTGGTTGTGGCAGAATTTCAATCTGGGTAATCTTTGCAGCTCCCTGACGAACGGCTGTTCCTACACAGTCGGATCCGGTATCACCACCACCTATCACCAGTACATGTTTATTTTTGGCGTTTATTATCTTCTTATCGTCAACAGGTTCACCCATAATTATCTGGTTGGCCTGGCTCAGATATTCCATGGCGAAGTAAATCCCGTTCAGGTCGCGGCCTTCGGGTTTAATATCGCGGGGCTGACCGGCACCGATAGCGATGCACACGGCATCGTATTTTGACATGATGTCCTTACCGCTGATGTCCTTACCGATTTCGGTGTTGTTCTTAAATTCAATACCTTCTTCTTCGAGTAAAGCTAAACGGCGATCGATAACCGATTTGTTCAGCTTGAAGTTAGGAATACCGTAACGTAACAATCCACCGGGAGCACTGTCCTTTTCAAAAACGGTTACGGTGTGTCCTTTGCGGTTCAGTTGCTGAGCAGCAGCCAGACCTGCAGGTCCTGATCCGATGACAGCCACTTTCTTTCCGGTACGTGTCTTCGGCGGCTGTGCTGTGATCATGCCTTCCAGAAAAGCAACTTCAGTAACGGCAGCTTCGTTTTCACGAATTGTTACAGGCGACTCGTGCAAAGCCAGTACGCAGGATTTTTCGCAGGGCGCCGGGCAGATACGTCCGGTAAATTCAGGAAAGTTATTCGTTTCGTGTAACACTTCCACGCCTTCTTTCCATTTTCCCTTGTATATCAGGTCCTGCCACTCCGGCATTTTATTGCCGAGCGGACAAGCCCAGTGACAGAAAGGTATGCCGCAGTCCATACAGCGTGATGCCTGTAGCTTGCGGTCTTCGCGGTTCAATGTTTGTTCCACCTCGCCAAAATCGTAGATACGATCGCTGACCGGTCGGTAACCCGCTTCCTTGCGGGGTATATATATGAATGCTTTAGGATTTCCCATAATGCTCAATTAATCAATTATTATAATAAATGTCACAACTTACAACTTTACTAATTCTTTTTGTTCGGCGTAGCGTCCCGCTACGTCGTGCTAAAACAAAAGCTCCAGCTTTTGATTGTGTTACAAGCCAGGAGGCTTGCTTTTACCTCGACGTAGCGAGACGCTACGCCGAACAGGGGTCAGGGGGCCGGCTAATAATCCCGTTCTACCTGGGCAATTTTCTTATTAATAGCTTCCATTTTCTCTTCCTGCAATACTTTCTTGTATTCTATCGGAACGATTTTGATGAATTTATCCATATTTTCTTTCCAGTTGTCAAGGATAGCTTTTGCTTTGGCGCTTTGGGTGTATTTGTAATGGTTGGATATCAGTGCGTGCAGTTCTTTGCTGTCCATGCTGTCTTCGAGAAGCGATAACTCCACCATCTCCATATTACAGTAATAGTCGAAATCGCCGTTCTCATCATACACATAAGCCACACCACCACTCATCCCGGCAGCAAAGTTTCTTCCGGTCTGACCCAGCACCACGGTGCGTCCACCGGTCATGTATTCGCAACAATGATCGCCTGCACCTTCCACCACAGCAATAGCTCCGGAGTTACGCACGCAGAAACGTTCGCCTACAACACCGTTGATATACACTTCTCCTGAAGTGGCACCATAGAGCATGGTATTTCCAGCGATGATGTTTTTGTCGGGCTGGAATGTAGAACCTGTCGGTGGTACCACAATGATTTTTCCACCGGAAAGGCCTTTGCCCAAATAATCATTGGCATCTCCTTCGAGTTTAAAGGTAGCTCCCTTGCTCAGGAAAGCGCCGAAACTCTGACCGGCCGATCCCACAAAATGAGCATTGATGGTGGAATCTGGTAATCCTGCCTGTCCGTATCTTTTTGCAATTTCTCCTGATAACATGGCGCCAACCGTACGATCAGTGTTCTTTACCTTGCTTTTAATTTCCACCGGCATGCACAGATCCAAAGCCGGAAGGGCTTTCTTTATCAGTTCTATATCGAGTACCTTATCGATTTTATGTTCCTGGTTCTTAACGTGATGTAATGCGACAGAGGATGCCTCAGCAGGAACATATAGTATTCTCGAAAGATCAACCTTGTCGATTTTTGAAGGACCGTTAACCTTTTTGCGTTGCAGCAATTCAGCATGACCCACAATCTCATCTAACGAGCGATAGCCTAACTGAGCAAGGTGCTCGCGTACGTCTTCGGCTAAGAACTGAAAGAAGTTGATCAGGTATTCATGATGCCCTTTGAAATGTTTTCTCAGCTCTGCATCCTGAGTAGCAATGCCCACAGGACAGGTATTCAGATGACATTTACGCATGATAACACAACCCAGAACAATCAGAGCGCTGGTTGCAAATCCGAATTCTTCTGCTCCGAGAAGCGCTGAGACAACCACATCGCGACCGGTTTTCAACTGTCCGTCGGTTTGCAGTTTTATCTGTCCTCTCAAATTGTTCATTACCAGCGTCTGCTGTGTTTCGGCCAGTCCGATTTCAACCGGAAGTCCGGCATGTTTGATGGAACTTGAAGGACTTGCTCCTGTACCACCTTCGGTACCGCTGATCAGGATAAGGTCGGCTTTTGCTTTAGCAACACCGGCAGCAATGGTTCCTACACCACTTTCAGCCACTAATTTTACACTGATAACGGCCGAAGGATTGATGTTTTTTAAATCAAAAATCAGCTGTGCCAAATCCTCGATAGAATAAATATCGTGGTGGGGTGGAGGAGAGATCAGCGAAATGCCCGGGATAGAGTGACGGGTTTTTGCAATGATTTTATCTACTTTATGTCCGGGTAACTGTCCGCCTTCACCGGGTTTTGCTCCTTGTGCTATTTTGATCTGAATTTCATCGGCATTCACCAGATATTCGGCTGTAACGCCAAAGCGACCCGATGCAACCTGTTTGATGGCAGAGCGTGTGCTCAGACCGTCTTCCCGTTTTTTATAACGTTCAGGATCTTCGCCACCTTCACCGGTATTGGAGCGTCCGTTGATTTTGTTCATGGCCATCGCCATTGCTTCATGAGCGTCACGACTGATAGAACCATAGGACATGGCACCTGTAACGAATCGTTTCATAATGTTTTCGGCCGGCTCCACCTCGCTGATATCAATAGGATTGCTCTTGTATTCGAGTAAATCACGGATAAAGATGGGGGACGCTTTTTCATCCACCGCCTTTACGTATTCTTTGTACTTGTCGTAACTGCCTGTCTTAGTAGCAATCTGCAATCTGGCAATGGTTTCAGGATTCCAGGCATGCTGTTCTCCTTCCACCCTGTAGGCATACTGACCCAGATTGAGTAAACCACCTTCTTCTCCTTCTTTAGGGAAAAATGCCGTGGTATGCGGTTGTAAAACTTCGTTGGCAATATCTTCAATGTCGATACCTTCAATTTTTGAAACCAATCCTTTGAAATAGGTTTTTACCACTGAAGATGATATGCCGATGGCTTCAAATATCTGTGCGCCACGGTAACTTCTCAGGGTAGAAATACCCATCTTGGACATCACTTTCAGCAATCCTTTGTTGACGGCTTTGATGTAATTTTTCTCTGCCGTGTGGAAATCGAGTTGTAAATCTCCTGATTTAATCTGATTGTTCAGGATGGCAAATGCCAGATAAGGATTTACCGCATTGGCTCCAAAACCGAACAGCAGGGCAAAATGCATTACTTCTCTTGGCTCGGCAGTTTCCACTACGATATCGGTTTGCATACGTTTGCGTTTGTCGATAAGGTAATGATGAACGGCTGATACTGCCAGTAACGACGGGATGGGCGCATTTTCAGCATCCACGCCTCTGTCGCTGAGTACGATATAGTTTTTGCCGTCGTCCACCGCTTTCTCAACGGCCAGACACAGTTCTTTGATAGCTTTTTCAAGACCGCTTTTCCCTTTGTTTGCCTTGAAAAGCATAGGTAGTACAGCCGTCGAAAATCCTTTGTATTGTAAATGCAGCAGGATATCAAACTGAGTGTTTGTAAGCACCGGACTTTTCAGTTTCACCATCTTACAGATTTCAGGTGCCGGTTCGAGCAGGTTAGTATGCACTGAGCCTACATAAGCCGTAAGCGACATCACCAGTTCCTCGCGGATGGGGTCGATAGGCGGATTGGTTACCTGCGCGAATTGTTGACGGAAATAGTTGAACAGACGTTGGGGTTTGTCAGAGAAAACCGACAATGCCACGTCGTTACCCATCGAAGAAACAGGTTCCTGTCCGGCTTCAGCCATCGGAATCATCAGTTTTTCAACATCTTCCTTTGAATATCCGAAAGCGGTAATCAGTGATTTGTAGTTGCTAATGTCCGTTTTAACGCTTCTTCCGGAGGAGATTTTATCTAAGTTGATGCGGTTTTTATCGAGCCATTCTTTGTAAGGAAACGCCTTTGCCAGACCTTCCTTCAGTTCGCGATCGTAATAGATTTCACCTCTTTCTGTGTCAATCATGATCATCTTTCCGGGTTTCAACCGGCCTTTTTCCTTGATCTCAGCGGCTTCGAAATGGAGGGTGCCTGTTTCGGAGGCTATTACCATCAGGTCATCGTGAGTGATGAGGTAGCGGGCAGGGCGCAATCCGTTACGATCGAGCATGCCACCGGCATAGCGGCCATCGCTGAACAGCAATGTTGCCGGACCATCCCAGGGTTCCATAAACATGGAATGATATTCGTAAAACGCTTTCAAATTATCCGAGATAGGATTTCTGTCGTTCCAGCTTTCCGGAACAAGCATGGCCATGGCGTGCGGCAGACTTTTGCCCGACATCACCAAAAACTCAAGAACATTGTCGAGTGAGGCAGAATCGCTCATGCCCGGTTGTATAATCGGCATCAGTGCTTTCAGGTCTCCACCAAGTTGATCCGATTTTAATACGCTTTCGCGGGATTCCATCCAGAAACGGTTACCACGTATGGTGTTGATTTCGCCGTTGTGACCCAGTAAACGGAAAGGTTGCGCCAAATCCCAGGTCGGGAAAGTGTTGGTGCTGAAACGTGAATGTACCAGTGCAATGCCGCTGGTAAAATGCTGATTGGTAAGGTCGGGATAATAATCGCGTAACTGAAGAGAAGTGAGCATCCCCTTGTACACCATCTGACGGGTTGAAAGTGAGACGATATAAAAACTCCGGTCTTTTGCCAGATTGGATTTAGCAATGGAATGTTCGATTTTTTTACGAACAATGTATAATTTATATTCGAGTTCCTGCTGATTGGTGTCGCCGGTAACGAATATCTGTTTTATGGAAGGCTCGTTAGATGCCGATATAGCACCGAGGATATCGCTGCTAACAGGTACATCACGAACAGCCAGCAGGTGAAGACCTTCTTTTTCAACATTTTCTTTGATAACATTCAGACAAAGCGAAGCCTTTTGTTCATCTTTGGGAAGGAATACCAGACCGGTTCCGTATCTTCCTTTTGCGGGTACCGGAATGCCCTGCAGCAGGATAAATTCATGTGGTATCTGGAGCAAAATTCCCGCGCCGTCGCCGGTTTTATTGTCGGCGCTTTCTGCTCCGCGGTGTACCATATTTTCCAATACCTGCAAGCCTTTTTCGACGATGTCGTGCGACTTTTCCCCATAGAGGTTTAAGACCAGTCCTACGCCACAGGCATCATGCTCGTTTTCGAAAGAATAGAGCGATTGTTGCTGTATTTTGTTGATATTTAATAAGTTTGAGTTCATATATTTGTTAATCAAGTGGGTGTGAAATACCTGATCAAACTGCGCGTGCAATTTGTTTTATTGTTTGAAATAGTGGAAGTCCAAGCAGGAACTTCCACTATTATTTTGAAAGAATTCAGATAAGAGAACTTATCGGATGAATAATAATTCTCTGTATTTAGGTAAGGTCCACATCTGGTTGTCGACGATCAGTTCGAGTTTGTCGACATCATAGCGGATTTTTTCGAAATACGGGAATACACTATCGTGATAAGCCGTAGCTTTATCATATTCATGTTCAATTTTATTCGCCACTTTGCGGGCATCGATCATTGCATCAACATTATTTTTGATGTTACAAACCCTTGTCGAAATTTCCTCGATCAGGGATTTGTTCATGGAGGCTAATTCTGCAGCTTTGTCGGCCGGATAAATAGCGTGCATCTTATACACATTATCCAGTAATAATGACTGATATTTTGTTACCACAGGAATGATGTGGTTCATACATAAGTCACCCAGTACACGTGCTTCGATCTGGATTTTCTTAGTATAAGTTTCCCATTTCACTTCGTTACGTGCATGTAATTCTTTTTCAGATAATACACCTACCTTAGCAAACATTGCAACGCTTTCAGGAGTTGTGTAGTTTTTGTAGATTTCAGGAACGCTTGTTTCACAGTCCAATCCACGTTTTGCTGCTTCCACTTTCCATTCGTCGCTGTAACCGTTGCCATCGAAGCGAATCGGTTTTGATATTTTTATATACTCTTTCAGTACTTCAAAAATGGCTTTTTCTTTGGTTGCTCCGGCTGCAATTTTAGCGTCCACTGCAACTTTGAATTCACCAAGTTGAGTAGCTACGGCACTATTCAGGGCAATCAATGCTGAAGAACAGTTGGCCGATGATCCCACAGCACGGAATTCGAAGCGGTTACCTGTGAAGGCAAACGGTGAAGTACGGTTACGGTCGGTATTGTCAAGCAATACTTCAGGGATATGAGGAATGCCTAATTGCAGTTTTTTTCCGGCAGCCATCACGATGGCTTCATCGGTTGTGCTTTTTTCCATTTTGTCGAGTGCAGCAGTAATCTGACTTCCAAGGAATGCTGATACGATTGCAGGAGGTGCTTCGTTGGCACCAAGACGGTGAGCATTGTTTGCTGTCATGATTGAAGCCTTGAGAAGTCCGTTGTGCTTGTAAACCGCCATTAAGGTATTCACAAGGAAAGTGATGAACTGCAGATTTTCTTCGGGAGTTTTACCCGGAGTAAGCAGACCAACGCCGGTATCTGTACCTAATGACCAGTTGTTGTGTTTCCCCGAACCATTCACACCTGCAAAAGGTTTTTCGTGCAAAAGCAAGCGGAATCCGTGGCGACGGGCAACTTTCTTCATCAGCGACATGATCAGCAGGTTCTGGTCGTTCGATAAGTTAGCTTCGCCGAAAATCGGAGCCAGCTCAAACTGATTTGGAGCTACCTCATTATGACGGGTTTTCAATGGAATGCCAAATTTGTATCCTTCAAATTCCAGGTCTTTCATGAAAGCGGCAACACGAGAAGGAACCGCTCCAAAATAATGGTCTTCCAACTGCTGATTTTTTGCAGATTCGTGACCGAGGAGAGTTCTGCCTGTCAGCGCCAAATCAGGACGTGTAGCATATAAACCTTCGTCAACCAGGAAATACTCCTGTTCCCATCCCAGATAAGATACAACTTTATTTACATTTGGATCAAAATATTTACAAACAGCTGTAGCAGCTTTGTCAACGGCGTTCAATGCTTTTAACAAAGGAGCTTTCAGGTCTAACGATTCGCCTGTATAAGAAATGAAGATAGTAGGAATAACCAATGTATCATCCATTACGAATGCTGGTGATGAAGGGTCCCATGCAGTATAACCACGGGCTTCGAAAGTGCTGCGGATACCACCACTTGGGAAAGAAGAAGCATCAGGTTCCTGTTGAGCCAGTAATTTGCCTGAGAAGTCTTCAATAACTTTTTCGCCGGGGCCGCCATCATAATCAATGAAAGAGTCATGTTTTTCAGCAGTTCCGTCGGTCAGCGGCTGAAACCAGTGTGTGTAATGAGTTGCACCCATCTCCATAGCCCAGCGTTTCATTCCGGCAGCTACGTGATCAGCAATACTGCGATCCAAAGCCTGACCTTTATCTACAGCATTTTGAATGGATTTTAGCGTATCTTTTGAAAGATATTTCGCCATTGTCCCCCTGTTAAATACATATTTACCAAAATAATCTGATGTAAGCTTTTCAGGAGCTGAAACACATAAAGCCTTTTTCTTAAAGGCTTCTTCTACTGCTTTAAATCTGAGTGATGACATAGTTGTATTATTTGTTGTTTATTTATTATCTAAATGTTAATGTTTTTGCTCTATGATTTGACTTAATGTTAGTAATATATTGCAAAAATAATAATAATGTAAGTAAATCGATTAATTTTAATGTTAATTGTTCAAGATAAAATGTTGATGTAATGATTTGAAATAAGAAACCATTGATTTGCTTACAAATCAGAACTAAACATGAAAAATATGTTATAAAGCATAAAAGTGATGCTCTTTATTCTGAACTTTTTCACAATGCAAAGATACATACTTTTCTTTCAAATTTGTTAAAAAGACAGGCTATTTCTCACGAAGTAGCCTGTCTGAAACAATAAAACTAAAAAACACACGATTAAATAAAAGAACTTCACCGTGTTTGGGTTTGCTCAAAACTTTATTTGAGTTATTTCGTCTTCAGTCTGCGGTCTACAGTCTACAGTCTGCTGTCTTCAGTCTGTCGACCGTCGACTGTCGTCTGTCGTCTGTTGACCGTCGACAATTAATTATACGCCGATTCTCCGTGTTCGTAAACATCGAGACCTTCTTCTTCAATGTTCGGAGTGATCCGTATGCCCACTGTCCTATCAACTATCTTGAATAAAACATATGTCAGTATAGCACTGAATGCAATAGTGAAAATAGTTGCAATAGCTTGTATGCCGATTTGTTCCCAGCCACCGAAAGCGTCTGTAAGACCAATACCTTTCAATCCGCCGGGCACAATAAATACTCCTGTAAGGATAGAGCCGATGATGCCACCCATACCATGAACACCAAATGCGTCAAGTGAATCGTCGTAACCAAGATTTTCTTTTACTACTGCTACCATAAAGAAGCAGATAAATGCAGAGATAAAACCGATGGCAATGGCACCGAATATCCCGGTTGTACCTGCAGCAGGAGTGATTGCGACCAGACCGGCAACGGCTGCTGTGCTTGCACCAACGATGGTCGGACGTTTATTGCGCATCCAATCGATTGTAATCCAGGTTACCAGAGCTGTTGCAGCAGCAATGTGTGTTACCAGAAATGCGCGGGTTGCTAATCCGTCGGCGGCAAGACCGCTACCGGCGTTGAAGCCGAACCAGCCTAACCACAGCATGGCAGCGCCAATGAATACAAATGGAATGTTGTGAGGAGTAACCGGACGGTTAGGTTTGTAACCTTTGCGTTTGCCGATAAGGATGGCCATGACAAGTGCCGAAATTCCCGCGTTGATATGTACTACAGTACCACCTGCAAAGTCGATTGCGCCAAGTGATGCCAACCAACCGCCACCCCATACCCAATGAGCCATAGGGAAGTAGGATAAGATGACCCAAAGCGTGATAAACAGGAGGTAGCCTGAGAATTTGATGCGTTCGGCAAAAGCTCCGATGATCAGTGCCGGTGTGATGATGGCAAACATACATTGGAATAATGCAAATACGATTTCAGGGATGCCTGTGCTACCTATCGTATCGATCGTTATGCCATTAAGGAAAACCTTGTCGAAACCACCGATAAAGAAACCGATCGGGCTGTCGCTGAAACCTGTTCCAAATACCCAGCTGTAACCAAATGAAAACCAGAGAAGTGTCACTACGCCTACTAATATAAAGCATTGCATAATGATGCTCAGGATATTTTTCGAACGAACCAGTCCTCCGTAAAACAGGGCCAGACCGGGTATCGTCATCATTAATACAAGGATAGTAGCCACTATGATCCATGCTGTGTTGCCGCTGTCGAGCGGAGTGGCTGCTGCGTCTTCGATAACTTCAGCCGGCGCTGCGGTGATGCTGTCTGTTGATACTGTTGTGATAACATTATCTGCGACAATTGTCGCAGAATCTTGTGCCATGGTCAGAGCAGGCACAGATAGAAACATTAATATAAGACTTGCTATATATATTTTTATTTTCATTGTAGTATTCTCAATAATGTATAATAATTGGGGTTGTATTATTTTTCTGTTTCAGCATTGTACAGGGCTATGTCGCCTCTTTCGCCTGTGCGGATACGTATGGCATCTTCAACATTGATGATGAAGATTCTTCCATCTCCGATTTCACCAGTTTGTGCTGCATGCTGTATCGCTTTTACTGTTTTTTCCACATTTTTGTCGCGTACAATAATGCTTATCAGTGTGCGTTCGATGTAGCTTGTGTCGTAAACAACACCACGATAAATACGACCTTCTCTGGCTTTGCCAACACCTCTTACGTCGTAGTATGAAAACCATTCAATATCAATAGCATCTAATGCCTCTTTTACATCATCAAATTTTGTTTTGCGAATGATTGCTTCAATTTTTTTCATATGGTATGTGATTTTGTTTCTTTTTTATTGTTTTAAATAAGTTTATTTTATACCGGAGCATAATAGCTCCGGTATAAGATTTTGATTATCAGTTGTAAGCTGTTTCGCCATGTTCATAGATATCCAGACCTTCCTCTTCAATACGTCTGTTTATACGTAAACCAAGAGTTTTCTTAAGGATATAGAATAATATGAAGCCGGTTCCAAGTCCCCATGCGGCAACCGCAAGTACACCTGTCAGCTGAATTCCAAGTAAATCGAATCCTCCGCCGTAGAAAAGTCCACCAGAAGTAGAGAACAGACCGACCATTAAGGTTCCGAATGCTCCGTTTATACCATGTACGGTGGCTGCACCAACAGGATCATCAATTTTAAGTAGATTTTCAATAAGTCTTAATCCGAACACAAGAACAATTCCTGCCATAGCTCCGATTGCAATTGCTCCCCATGCGCTAACAGTGCTACAGCCTGCGGTGATGGCTACTAATCCGGCAAGAGCACCGTTGAGAGTAATGCTCAATGATGGTTTGCCGTACTTTATCCATGTTACAGCAAGCGTTACGACTGTTCCGGCTGCTGCTGCAAGATTGGTTGTAATGAAAATGTGCGAAATTGCAATTGCATTACCTGTTCCGCTGGCAGCTATCTGCGAGCCTGGGTTGAAGCCAAACCATCCTAACCAGAGGATGAAAACTCCAAGAGCACCAAAGGTGAGGTTATGTCCGGGTATGGCCATTACTTTTTTGCCTTTAAACTTGCCGATGCGCGGGCCTAACATAATAGCTCCGGCTAAACCTATCCAGCCACCTAATGAATGAACGGCGGTTGAGCCTGCGAAATCAACAAATCCCATTTGAGCCAACCAGCCTCCACCCCAAATCCAGTGACCTGAAATAGGATAAATGATGGCTGATATAACTACGCTGTATACCAGATAGGAAATAAAGTGTGTTCTTTCTGCCATTGCACCTGAAACAATAGTTGCTGCTGTTGCTGCAAAAACCGTTTGGAAAATCAGAAAAGCCTCAGGAGGAATGCCGCCTGACCATATTCCGTCGTTATACAAGCTGAAAGTTCCGAAGAAACCGTTTCCTGCACCAAACATGATTCCAAAACCAATAACAAAAAATGCGATGGAACCAAATGCAAAGTCAATCAGGTTCTTCATCAGAATGTTGACTGTGTTTTTTGATCTGGTGAATCCGGCTTCGACCAATGCAAAACCTGCCTGCATCCAAAAAACCAGTGCTGCGGCCACAAGAACCCAAACTGTGTCGATAGAGGATGCCATTTCAACCAAAGTGCTGGTTGCAGAGGACAGAGTACTCATAATTGAGTCTGTACTTACTGCTGCGGGAGCACTTGCTATGCTGTCACTGACTGTTGCCAGTGTATCTAATACTTCTGCCATTTTGTGATAAATTAAGTTCTACTTTGTTCTTACTTCTCTGTTTCAGCGTTATAGAGTGCAATGTCGCCTCTTTCGCCTGTGCGGATTCTGATCGCATCATCAACATTGATGATGAAAATCCTGCCGTCCCCAATTTCACCTGTTTGCGCAGCTTGTTGTATGGCTTTGACAGTTTTCTCCACATTTTTATCACGAACAATAATACTGATTAATGTTCTTTCAATATAGCTTGTGTCGTAAATTACGCCACGATAAATGCGGCCTTCGCGGGCTTTACCAACCCCTCTGACGTCATAATATGAAAACCATTCTATGTCAATAGCATCAAGAGCCTCTTTTACGTCGTCAAATTTGGTTTTCCGTATAATTGCTTCAATTTTCTTCATGTCTGTAAATTTTTAATGAATAACATCTGATTTGATAAACATCATTAAGTTTTTCTTATCAGAAAATCCAAATTATAGTGAAATACCTGCTACTACATAGAATTGCTGTGTTGTCGGATTCAGTACGACACTTCCCGTCAATGGGAGTGAGAATGAATCGGAGAAATTAATTTCTTTCGTAGTTTTCAGTCCTACATTTACTAATCCAAAACTGCCGTCGGGAGTATGCCAACCGCTTCCGGCTCCGGCAAAGATGCTGAATGCTTTGAACGCATAACCCAACTCAAAATAAGTGTCGCCTCCTGCTGTTGCCGCTCCACCTGCCTGATTGAGCATGTAGTTGGCCGAAAGTGACAAATCTTTAATCGCATAGCCAAGATTTACTTCAAAACCGTGGGCTCCGGTAGCTTCTGTTACATCGAAATAATCTGTACCGGGATAATAATAATCGGTTAATCCAAGTGTCAGTCCGAAATCAAAAGCATAACTTGCAAACAAATCCATTTCTCTGTAAGCGAATACGTCAGTATTTTTAACTCCGACGGAACCCCAGGCTCCCAGAGAAAATCCTCCGTCGCTATAAGTTACACTTGGCTGCACCGAGAAACCCGCGTACTGGGTTCCGCGCCAGACATATGAACTTACTAAATCCGCTTTCGCGGTGATTTCCTGAGCTTTTACGCTCACCACTGTTGTCGCGACAATCACTATGATTGCCCACATTTTCATTTTTCTCATACCTTAAAAATTTTAATTAAACTTAAAAACTAAACGATAACTAAACTTATATAAGGAGAAAAACCTGATGTAACAGTGGGTGCGAAAAGTCAGATTACGGAGCTGTTACTCCAGGCGTTTCATCGCTTCTATAGTATTTTCGCGGCTTCCGAAGGCTGAAAAACGAACGTAGCCTTCGCCGCTTGTCCCAAATCCCGCTCCCGGGGTGGTGACGATATTTTTTTCTTTCAACAGATAGTCAAAATATTCCCAGCTGGTCATGTTTCCGGGCGTTTTTGCCCATATATACGGGGCGTTTGTCCCTCCGTAAACAGTATGTCCGGTTTTTATCAGCGCTTCTCTGATGATGCGGGCATTTTCTTTGTAATAGCTGATCAATGCTTTGACCTGTTTTTTTCCGCTTTCGGAATAGGTAGCCTCTGCTGCCCGTTGTACAATATAAGAGGTGCCGTTGAATTTGGTGGTGTGTCTGCGGTTCCAGAGTTTATTCAGCGAAACTGCTTCGCCGCTTTCATTGGCTGCCATTAATTGTTTTGGAACGATAGTGTATGCGCATCGCGTACCGGTAAATCCTGCGGTTTTCGAAAAACTTCTGAATTCGATGGCCACTTCTTTTGCTCCCTCAATTTCATAAATACTGTGAGGAACGTCCTCCTCAGAGATAAAGGCTTCGTATGCTGCATCAAATAAGATGATGGCTTTGTTTTCCTTTGCGTATTTCACCCAAACCTCCAGTTGAGCTTTCGTTAAAGTCGTTCCGGTCGGATTGTTCGGATAACAGAGATAGATCAAATCAACTTTCTCTTTCGGAAGTTCAGGAACGAACTGATTGTCGGTGTTGCATGGAAGATATACAATATCGGTCCATTTGCCTGTGGTGTTGTCAGGTTCGCCTGCTCTGCCCGCCATTGCGTTGGTGTCGATATATACCGGATAACTTGGGTCGGTAATCGCCACTTTATTCGCTGTGCTGAATATGTCTCCAATATTACCGGTGTCGCTCTTGGCACCGTCGCTCACGAAGATCTCGTCGGTATCTATATCAATATTCCTTGATAAATAATCATTTTCTCTTATTGCCTCTCTTAAAAAAGCATATCCCTGTTCCGGTCCGTAACCTCTGAAAGTAGAAGTATCTCTTTGTTCTTCAGCAGCCTTAATCATTGCATCTACTGATGCATCCGGTAGTGGAAGTGTTACGTCGCCGATTCCCATCCTGATGATGTTGGCTTCAGGGTTTATTTCCTGATGTTTTGTTACTCTTTTTGCAATTTCAGAGAACAAATAAGTGGCAGGAATCTTAATGAAATTTTCGTTAATTAACGCCATTGTAAATTGTGATATTTTTTTTGTTTTATTGTTCTGTTGTTCCTTCGAAAACCGTTGTGGCTGTGCCGGTCAGATAAACGTGATTATCAGCCTCTTTCCATTCAATTTCCAGCTCTCCTCCCAAAAGCTCAACGGTGGTTTTGCGTGCAATCAGTCCGTTGACTACCCCTGCTACAACTGAAGCGCAGGCTCCTGTACCACAGGCCATTGTTTCGCCGGATCCTCTTTCCCATACCCGCATTTTTATTCTTTCCTTTGATTGTACTTCAATAAATTCGGTATTTGTCCTGTTTGGAAAAACGGGTGCATTCTCAATCTGAGGTCCGATCAAAGGTAAATTCAAAGTGTCAATATCTTTGGTGAAAATTACTGCATGCGGATTGCCCATTGATACAGTTGTGATGTTGTATTGCAATGTCGGGTTGAAAGCGACCGGCTCATTAATTACCCTGTCTTTTTTGATGGTAGTGGGTATTTCAGAAGCAGTTAATATCGGTTCGCCCATGTCGACTGTTACTTTATCTACTTTACCATCGTCGCCGGTAAATAGTTGTAATACTTTTACTCCGGCCAGCGTTTCGAGTGTAATGGTTGTTTTGGTGGTCATGCCATTGTCATAGACATATTTACCGATACATCTGGATGCATTGCCGCACATTTCAGATTCTGAACCATCAGCATTAAACATACGCATTTTAAAATCGCAGCTTTCTGAGGGAAGAATTAATACCAGTCCGTCGGATCCGATACCTTTGTGTCGGTCACTCCATTTTACAGATAATTCAGCAGGATTTTCAATTTGCTCTTCAAAACCGTTGATGTATATATAATCGTTACCGGTTCCGTGCATTTTAGTGAATTTTGTAATCTGTTTTTGTTTTATTGTTGTCATAATGTTTCTTAACTGATGCAAAATTATACATAATGTAAATTGCATCCAAATCTTTTTTGCTTTGATTTGAAAAATATATTGCCGGATATTTAAATGTAATAATTGGGAGAGAATAACTATGAAAGTGAAATGAAATTAGTTAAATTGCTTAATGAATGAAACAGAGGGTGGATGCAAAATCAAAAAATAAGCAATTGGTTATAATGTTATATATGATATAAAGACATAATATATGGAATTAATATTTCATAAATTATATAATATTGATATAAAGGTGTCAATATGATTGCATAAATGATTAAAAGATTTCAAAATGATAATAAATTACACTCTTGTTATTTATTGTATTTTTATCGGTATGATCATTCATTCCCAAGTTCCAATTGATTTTTTACCAGATTGAAATATTCGGATTTATTGGCTACGAGTTCCTGATGTGAACCTTTTTCTGTGATAACTCCGTTTTTTAGTACGATTATTTGATCTGCATTTTTTACTGTTGATAGTCTGTGTGCGATGACAATAACTGTCTTTCCGTTGAAAAAACGTTGCAGGTTGTCGTAAATGCTTTTTTCGCTTTCGGCGTCGAGTGCGCTGGTTGCTTCGTCGAAAAAGATGTAATGAGGGTTTTTATAAACGGCTCTGGCAATAAGAATCCGCTGGCGCTGCCCTCCTGAAATTCCGTTTCCGTCGGTGCCGATTTTTGTTTGATATCCCAGGGGTAATGAAGTTATGAAATTGTTAAGATAGGCTACTTCTATGGCTGTTCTGAGTTTGTCGGGATCAATGTTTTCATCACCTGTTGCGATATTTCTTTCGATTGTATCTGAGAAAATGTAACCATCCTGCATCACTACACCGGTATTTTGACGCAAACTTTTTGCGGAGAGCAGATTAATGTCTTCCTGATTATAGAAGATATTTCCTTCGACCGGACTGAAAAATTTCAGGAGCAGTTTTAGTAAGGTGGTTTTTCCGCTTCCGCTTGTTCCCACGATGGCGGTAATTTTACCCTCGGGTATAAATAAATTGATATTTTTCAGGACAAATGGTGACAAGGGTCCCTGATACTGAAAAGAAACATTTTTTATGTTTATCCCTTTTGCATCTGATTTTATTCGCTTCGTACCGGGTAAATTTAACGGCAGTTGTTCGGGTTGTTCTTCATCGGGGTTATTCTGGACTTCATTCAGACGTTCCAGCGATAACCGGGCATCCTGCAGAGAGCGAAAAAAGCTTACGAGCTGGTTAACGGGTGAGTTCATTTGTCCGATGATGTACGAGATGCCCATAAGTTCGCCAAGTGTCATTTGCCCGATTACCACATTGTAGGCAGCTAAGAAAGTGACCAGTATGTTCTTGAATTGATTAAAGAATTCAAAACCGGAGTTCTGAAACTGATCAATCCGCAGTAAACGAAGGTTGATTTTATAAAGCTTTTGTTGAATATTTTCCCATTCTTTGCATTTATATTCCTCAAACTGATTGAGTTTCATTTCTGAGACTCCATTGATTAGTTCATAGATAGAGCTTTGGTTTTTGCTTTGTTCCTGAAATTTAAAATAATCAACAATTCTCCTTTTGCGTAGCCATAGCAATGACCATAATACAGCTATAGTGGTTAAAACAAGATAAATAGCGAGTATATGAATATCATAATAATACAGTACTCCGAAGAAAACCGAGAAGGAGATAATTGAAAATGCAGTAAGTATGGTTTGGGAAGTGATGAAACTTTCAATTCGTTCGTTGTCCTGAATCCTTTGCTGGAGATCCCCGATCATTTTGGATTCAAAGAATCTTATCGGTAGCCGAAGCATCTTCTTCAGGAATCCGGCTATGATTTTGATGCTTAGTTTTGTCCCGGTTTTAAGTGCAATCTGGTTTCGTATTATTTCGATGGTAATTAAGCCGAAAAACAATGACAGTTGTGCCAGAAGTATGAGAGAGATGAAATTGAGATTTTTATGATTAATTCCTTTGTCAATCAGATTCTGTGTTAAAAACGGAAATACCAGGTTCAGTCCGCTCCCCAGCAACAGCAGTATGATCATCGCGAGGAGTTGTTTTCTGAATGGGGTCAGGTAGTTCAGCAGGTATCTGATGGACGCTTTTTGGGGATTTTCCTGATTCTGTTCTGAAAAACTATTGGATGGTTCCAGAAACAATGCCACCCCTTCCTGATCTCCGTTAAGAAATGAAAATTCAAATTTCTTCTGAGTAAGAGAAATGAAACCATATGCCGGATCGGCGAGTTTAAAGATATATTTTCCGGAAAACGGGGATTTGCTTATTTTTCGTAATACGACAAAGTGATTCTGATTCCAATGAATAATACATGGTAATGCTACCTGTGAATTACTGATTAGCTGTATCAGTTTTCCTAGTGTAAGTTTAGCCGGTAAAGTGGAGAACCCGATTTTTTCAGCTGCCTGCGTAATGCCAAGCAATGTCACTCCTTCGCGGGTCATGAATGTGTTTTCGCGAAGGAACTGGATGTCGTACGTTTTGCCGTAGTGACTTGCTATCATAGAAATACACGCCGGACCGCAATCCATCTGGTCGTGTTGAGGAATGAATTTCATATTTAAAATTTAAGGGTCAATCAAAATGCCTGACTGAATATAGAATGGAATTAACTTAACTGATGGCATAAATCAATTTTTCCCTGATAATATCAATCTTCTTTTTCTCATCAAAATTGTTTACACAATATTCCTTATCTTTCTTTTCAATGGCTTTTTGAGAGCAGGATCCATTGCAGATAGGCATTATGCTGCATTTCAAACAGGGTGGGTTTTTGAATTTTGCATTCATCCTTTCCAGGTATCTTTCATTCCATTGGATGTTTCCATCGTCGGTCAGCACTCCTTCTCTGTTTTCTGTTTTAAAATCTCTCGCTGTACATTTAAATACATCCCCGTTGAAATTGATTGTTGCCTGATTTTGTTTGTCGGCATAACACGAAAATTGTACTGTATCCGAAAATCGGGCGTAATTAGTCTGCAGTCCGTTCTTTTTAAAGCATTCGATTGTTTTTAGTATCTCATCGTTCAGGTCGGTTTCTTCCTGCCATACCTGTTGAAATGAGAAGCTAATCAGTTCTTTTTCTGTTTCGTTCAGGTCGGAAAAGTCCTGTACTATTTGCATGAGATCGTCATTAAGGGTTTCTTTAGATAAATTGATGCGGCAGATAACACGAATATTGTACTTCAGACAGCGTTTGATGTTTTCGATAATTCTGTCGTAACTGCCTTTGCTTTTGGAGACAAAGCGTACCTGATTGTGTCTTTGCCGGTGACCGTCTAAGGTTATCTGAAAGGATTTTACGCCCAGCCGGGCGCAGTCCGATAGTATTTTGTCGTTGATAAGCAGTCCGTTTGAAGTGAAATCAGATTGGAAAATTATTTCTTTGTCGTGATTATCAATAAAGGAGCGGACATGTTCCAGGATAGGCATAACCACTTGTTTGTAGTATAGTAAAGGTTCTCCACCGAACCATCCAATCGAAAAATATCTGATCTTCTGATTGTTTAAAATATTGTCAATGAGTTTCATGACTTTGTCGATCTCTGTTTTGCCCATTTTTGAATCCTGAATATGCGTTTCGTAGCAATACCAGCATTTAAAATTGCAGTTCATGGTGGGATTGATAATGATTTGGAAAATCTCGGGGTTGCAATCGATGGTGTGCACCATTGCTCTGACTTGTTCAATTTCGTCTGTGTCATCGGCGATACAAAAGTGTTTTTGCACCAGCATATCAAAAAAATCAGGATGGATGTCCTTCAGATGGTTGATGTTATCTGAAGCGGTTTTTTGATATAGTTGATATAATTCAGGAGTCAGAAAAATGAAATCATTTTCGAGTGAGTTGTACCCGACTACAGAATCTTCATAAGGAAAGAAAAGGTTAAACTGACTGTTTTTCATGTTTTTAATTATTTTGTCGACGGTCGATAGTCTACGGTCTGCGGACTATGGTCAACTGATAGTTTTTACAGATATAAATTGGCTCCCGGCTTCCATTCACAAACAAAGTTGTGGACATCGAAGCCGGAAGCCTTTTGTTGTCAGCACAGAATATTAATGCAGCCACAGTTGCCGCAATTGAAAATATTTGTGTTTGTTCTCGGTATATGGAATCCACCTTTTAGTTTTAAAAGTTGATCGGATGCCAATACGCTGAAACCACCACTCAGGGTTTCATCTTTCGTAAGTAATTTCGTGATTTTGTTTTTCGACTTCATAATAAAAGTGTTTTTACTTTCAGATGTCTGATGTTTATCACAAGGTTAACAGCCTACGTTTGTACAGCCGCAGTTGCCACAGTTTCCGGCATTGAGATTACCACCGGGTCTGATACCCCCTTTCAGTTTGTCAAGTTGATTCACAGATAAAACGGTAAAGCCGTTTTTGAAAATGCCATCTTCAGCATGCAATTTTGCTAATTTGTTTGTTGAGTTCATAAACATTTGATATTAAATTTATAATTAAGAAAATTGATTCTCTTTTTTTTCAGACATTGAATCATCGGTCTGACTGATTGCAATCAAGTTTTTTTGTCGTTATATGAATCCGGCCGGATTACCAATAGAATTTCAATAGATTTTTATTTTACACGATCCTGTTCGTCGGTATTGCTCATGTTGTGTTTCGTTGTCCGTAAATTTCTGTTGCCAAATTTGTAGCTGATAAACAGACGTAGGTTTTGCGTGTCGCCATAATTATCATATATGTATTGTATATTATTGGATATGAGGTTTGATTTTGAGTGGTTGGTTCTAAGAATATCGTTGGCTGTTAGCGATAGGGTCATATTTTCGTTGAAAAGCAGGAGTTTGATGCCGGCATTAAGAATGTATAGGGCATCGATTCGGTTATAGGCTGCCAGATAAGGAAATTCATAGAAAAAGCCGGCATTAAGCATGAATGTTTTCTTTTTATTCAGGGCAAAATCATTGTTGGTGTAAATTTTCCCGCTAACAATTTCCATTACAGGGTGAGCTTCGGGGATATTCGCTTTTTTACGCATATAATAAACCACTACATTGTTGTAGGAGTTCCACCATGGGAATTTATCGAAAAGCCATGTCTCCGACCATCCGGTGCTGAAATAATTTACACAGTTGAGGGGGGTGTGGCGTACAATTCTGGTGTTGGTATTCACGATCGGGAAGCTGAAATAATCGTCTGTGACGTTCGTGTACCAAAGTTTATGTTCGAAATTTGCAGTGTTGATTGCGAATTCAATATTGTCGGCATATGAAGGTTTAAGAAATGGATTACCTTCGTTGTAATCATAAGCGTTGAAATACGACTTGAAAGGATTTAGTGTCATGAAGTCGGGCCGGTTGATTCTGCGGCTGTAATTCAAACCGGCAGATTTGTCGTCGCTCAGCTGATAGTTCAGGTAACAGCCCGGAAAAACCTGAAAGTATCTGTTGGTAGTGGTCTGATGTAGTGTTTGTGAGTATCCTTCTGTTGTTGTATTCTCGATTCTGAAGCCAATCTGTGCATCAAGCTTTTTTGTGATTTGTTTGGTGGCAGTACAATATACCGCCTGAATTTTCTCTTTATAGTTGAAGATGTTTGTCTGATCTGCGTCAATAACCAAGTTTCCGGTACTGTAGTCGTAAAATGTAAAATCATTGTTGTTTTCAGAAAACGATATTTTCCCTCCGAAATTCAGGTTAATCCATTTTAATGGCAAATCAACGTGAACCTTTGCTGAATAATTGGTCACCGTACCATTATTGCAGTTAATATTAGCATAATATGAGTTTGATATGAGGTTATTGTTGCTATCGTAAGTATTTCCGGAGTTGTTGATTGAATCGAAGCTGTTGTAGGTAAAATAATCTATGTCTGCTGAAATCTTTCTCCCAAGTGTGTCGATGTTGATTATGCTGTGTAAATTGAAGGCATTCAGATCGTTCTGTTTTTCGGTATTTCTCACGGTAAGCATGTTTTCCGTTAATATATTTTCCGGATTATATACCTTAGTCAATATCTTGTTGTTCTTGCGGTTATTGTCCGATAGGTTGCCAAAATATACCGCTCCAACTGTCCAGAGCTTGTTTATTTCGTAGTCAATTCCTGCATTTCCATTGATGTTTTTGCCGTACCCCGTAAAAGGCGCTGTTAAAATCCAGGTTTCATCATCGTAGAAAATTGAATTTTTCATCTTATAAAATGTATGCTTGTAATCAGATGTGAGGCTTGAGTAGACCGATATTTTCTTATTCTTCAGATTAAAATCGGCCCCTGCATTTCCCTGAGGATAGCTTGCCTGTGTATAAGTTCCCCTTAAATTCAGGTTCCATGAATCGTTAGTAGCGGTTTTCAATACAATATTAATAATGCCGCTATTGCCTTCAGCATCGTATCTGGCCGATGGCGCGGTGATGACTTCAATGTGTTTTATAGATGATGTTGGTATTCCTTTTAAATAGGCTGACAAATTTTCGCCGCTGAGTGGTATGGTTCTGTCGTTGATTGTTATTATTAAGCTGCTTTTTGCCGTCATGCTGATTTTTTCATCCTGAATCTGTACGCCCGGAGTCATGCGCAATGCATCCAAAACATTGCTTCCTGTATTAATTATTGTGTTTTCAATAAGGAATACCAGACGATCGTTTTTCCGGATAAATAATTTCTTTCGGGCGACTACATTAACTTCCTTTAATTGTAATTTCCATGTTGATGAATCGGCGGTGTTTTTTGTATTGTCAGATTGCGCTGTAGTTTGCGCAGGCAGATTGATGAGGAACAGCATCAAAATTAATATTCCGGATATTAGTGACAGATAAGTTTTCATATGTAAAGGACGTACAAATACGCTATCAGCGTGACGGTTTATCTTAAAATCTTTAATAGAAATAAATCTATGCAAAGATTATGAAAATATTTCAATTGGAATTTGTTTCTTATTGCTTTTTTGTTGTAATTTTGTGCAAAAATCTAAATACTTACTTTAAGAATAAATTTTATCGTGTACAAGAATAAACTGATTGTTATGCGTAAAAAACTCGGATTTACGCAGGAAGAGGTGGCGGAAGTACTACACATGGATGTTTCATGTTACTGTCGCCGTGAGAGTGGTCAGATAAAAATATCTG
>JAYFPP010000080.1:0-8219 GCA_034927635.1 Paludibacter sp. | reverse complement strand
GGTGAAATTGGTAGACACGCTAGTTTCAGGGACTAGTGGCCGCAAGGCTGTGCAGGTTCGAGTCCTGTTCTGGGCACACTTTTCTTAATGCGCAAGTGGTGAAATTGGTATACACGCTACTTTGAGGGGGTAGTGCCGGTTACGGCGTGTGAGTTCGAGTCTCATCTTGCGCACGATTCTAAACAACAAATTTCTTCATTTGTTTCAAACTCAATCGTTGCATGTTGAATGTTGAGTTCCTCTAATTTCAAACGAATCCTTGTTTTAAGTATAGCCAGTTGCTCCATCGGCAACGCTTCTTTTATAACCACATGGGTGGTTACCACATGATAATTTCCGTCAATCGACCAAAGATGCAGGTCATGTATTTCACTTACTTCTGCAAAAGAGAGCAATTCTTTTTTTATTTCTTCAATATCAATCTCCACTGGAGTACCCTGCAGGATAATCCTCATGCTTGTGTTTATATTTCTGAATACATGTATGAGAATATAAATGGAAATAAGTACAGATAATATAGGGTCTATTACAGGCACATCAAAGAAGTACATTATCACTGATCCGATAAGAATAGCTACCCATCCCAACACATCTTCCCATAAATGTAATGATACTACTTTTTCGTTGAGCGAGCTGCCTTTGCGAAGCCGGATAACAGCAGCCCCATTTACAGCAATACCCAGTATGGCAAGAATAAACATTCCCTGTACATTCGGTTCCTGAGGATGGATTATTCTTGGTATTGTTTCAGATAAAATCAGGAAACTTCCAACCAGTAGGATGACGGAATTGATTATGGCGCCAAGCAAAGAAAATCGTCTGTAGCCGTAGGAGTATTTGTTATCGCTCTGCTTTTTTGAGACTTTCTGTAAGTACCACGCCAACCCCAGTGAAATACTGTCCCCAAAGTCATGAATGGCATCGGAAAGGATAGCGACACTATTTGTGAGAAGACCACCGATAATCTCGATGATTGTGAAACCTAAATTCAGAAAAAAAGCATAACTGATGTTTTTCTCGCTTTCATTATGATGATGGTCAGCCGTTTTTTTAATTTGATGCATGGTGTCTGTTATTAATTGCTAAAACAAATTTTACCGGATTGGGTTCATAAAATGATAAAATTTTTACAAACTTACACAAATCTTTTTTTGTGCTAAAATTTTTAAAAAAAGAACGGTATTGAAATGATTATTCCACCATAAAGATGTACTTTTGTGGGGATGAGAGTAGAAAATATGTTTAGATTATGAGAGTTAGTTTCCTTTTTCTTTTATTGATTTTTTTATCGGCAGGTTTCGCACAGTCACCTTCAGAAGCAGATGTGTTGTTTGGTCAGAAAAAATATGAAGAAGCATCGGTGATATATGCTATGCTGTTGGAAAAGAGATCGGTAGACCCGCTTTATAATTACCGGTATGCCAGATGTCTGTATGAGATGCAAAAGTATAATGAGTCGATCAGGTACTTTCTTGCCGGCGGTAACAAATATCCTTTGCGCGATTATTATCTTGCCGATAGCTATTTCCATTCCTACCGTTTCAGTGAGGCGATAGAGTATTTTAATACCTATCTAAACAGTACCGGGGTGAATCAATCCTATACAGCCGATGTGCTCGATAAACTTCGGCGTGCACGACTTGCAACCAGGCTAATGAACAGGGTTGAAGATATAGCCGTGATCGACAGTATGGTGGTTAGTCAGCAGGAGTTTCTGAAATATTACCGTTTGAGTCGTGAAACAGGTAAGCTCCAGCAGAAGTCCGTTTCTGTCGGTAAAAAAGGCACGATTGATCTGGTAAGTTTTGTTACTCAAAGAGGAGATCGTCGAATTCACTCGGATACTATTGGAAAACAGATCAATTTATTCACTTCCAACAAATTACTTGATGGTTGGTCTAAATCGGAACCATTATCGGAGAATGTAAATACTATTGCCGGTGACGAGAATTATCCTTTTCTACGGTTAGATGGTATAACGCTTTATTTTGCATCCAACGGCGAAAATTCAATAGGGGGGTATGATATCTTCATTACCCGATTTGCATCCAATAAAAATGATTATCTGAATCCTGAAAACATAGGGATGCCCTTTAATTCGCTCGACAATGATTATATGCTTGTAATTGATGAAACGAGTCAAAGCGGTTGGTTTGCCACCGACCGTTATCAAAAAAAAGGAAAAGTTGTGATTTACCAGTTCAGGTATCAGGATGAAAAAATCTATATTCCAATAGATGATCAGGAATATCTGATTAACGCAGCTCAACTCAAAATTTGCAGAAAAGATACCATAAAAGATGAAATAGTGATGGTGCAGGTGAAAGAAACAAATTATGGGGAACGTCATGAAATGCGTTATGAACTGAACGACAAAATTACCTATACAAATACCGATCAGTTCAGGAGTGAAAAGGCGTTGAAATTATGGAATGAATGGCACAGGATTACCGTTGATTTAGAAGAAAAAGAAGAAAAACTCAGACAATTAAGGGCTGATTTTGAAATTACAGATGATGCAGAGGATAAAAAACTTCTGACCAAAGATATCATTGCACTGGAGGAATTTATTCAGAAATCAAGGCTTTTGTTGTTAGAGAAAGACAAAAACATACGGGAAGAAGAAATAAATTACATCAATAATACTCGTTAGAACTAAATTATCAATATATTTACACAAAAATTTTTCATTATGGAAATTGCTGTTGTTTTTATCTTGTTATTGGTAGGGGTAATTCTCCTTTTAGTTGAAATGTTTTTGATTCCCGGACTCTCTATCGCCGGCATTGGTGGTGTAATCTTTCTGGGTGGAGCAATTTATTATGCCTATGCTTTTATTGGTGCTGAAGCCGGCCATCTGACACTTGTGGGTGCTGCTATCATGATGATTATTGCTGTCTGGATTTTTTTAAGGTCAAAAGCTTTAGAGAGAATGTCGCTTAAAACCGAAATTGACAGCAAAAATGATCCTTTAAAGGGTATCGATGTTAAAGTAGGAGATGTTGGTTTAACCAGCTCAAGATTAGCTCCTATGGGTAAAATAAAAATCGATGGTCATATTGTTGAGGCAAAAGCTACTGACGATTTTATTGATGAAAATACTGAAGTCATTGTCACACAGGTTTATAATACCAATGTATTGGTGGAAAGAAAAAATAAGTAAATAGTTTAATTTAAAATAGAATAGTATGGAAATTATTGAAATTATCGGTTTTGGTATACTGGGTATCCTGATACTCCTGTTTTTTTACTATGTGCCTTTCCTGTTATGGGTTTCGGCAAAAGTATCGGGAGTTAATATTTCGTTGATACAATTGTTTTTAATGCGTATTCGTAAGGTGCCTCCTCACATTATTGTAGCTTGTATGATTGAAGCCCACAAGGCGGATTTGCATGAAGTAACCCGTGACGGTCTTGAAGCACACTTTCTGGCCGGAGGTCATATCGAAAGAGTGGTACATGCACTTGTTTCCGCATCGAAAGCGAACATCGATCTGTCGTTCAAAATGGCAACAGCAATTGACCTGGCTGGTCGCGATGTGTTTCAGGCAGTACAAATGTCGGTAAATCCCAAGGTGATTGATACTCCACCTGTTGCCGCAGTGGCAAAAGACGGTATTCAGTTAATCGCCAAAGCCCGTGTTACAGTTCGTGCCAACATTAAACAGTTGGTCGGCGGTGCTGGTGAAGAAACTATTCTGGCTCGTGTTGGTGAAGGTATTGTATCTTCCATTGGTTCATCCGAATCACACAAATCGGTATTGGAAAACCCTGATTCAATCTCAAAATTAGTATTGAAAAAAGGTCTCGATGCCGGTACTGCGTTTGAAATTCTATCCATCGATATTGCTGATATCGATATCGGTAAAAATATCGGAGCTCAGTTGCAGATGGATCAGGCTGAAGCTGATAAGAATATTGCCCAGGCCAAAGCGGAAGAACGTCGTGCCATGGCGGTAGCACTTGAACAGGAAATGAAAGCTAAAACACAGGAACAACGTGCCAAAGTTATCGAAGCTGAAGCTGAAGTGCCGAAAGCTATGGCGGAAGCTTTCCGTAGTGGTAACCTTGGCATCATGGATTACTACAAAATGAAAAATATCGAAGCCGATACCTCTATGCGTGAAAACATTGGTAAACCATCGCAATCAGGCGGGAGTAAAGGGCAGAAGTAAGGGAATAGGGAATAGCGAATAACGAATAGTGATAAGTGATAAGTGATGAGTGATAAGTGATAAGTTATATGTGCATATTCATTAATCTTTAAATACAGAAATCAATATCAATGGCCTCCGGTTTTAACCGGAGGTTTTCGTTGGTACCAATTAGAAATATTATATCAGAATAAAATATCAATAGCCTCCGGTTAAAACCGGAGGTTTTCTTTAAATTGCGATTCCTGAATTTATTAATACGATGAATTTGATTCATTGTATTTTTTTTATTTGAATAAATTAAGATTGAATATTCTGTTTTTGAATAATTTCATTTATCTTTCGGAAAAAATACGTAATATGGAAAAAATCACGAAACAGGAAATCATAGAACATGTAAAACAGCTGCTTTTGAGTGCTGAAAAGGAAATTTCGGCAGCTGAAAAGAAAGAACAAAAGAAGTATGCTGATCTGGTTCAGAATACCAATGATAAAGCATTGTTATCCAGGATGCTGGATGAATCTTCTCAAATAAGGAATAACCGAAAACTCTCGTTGAGGATGAAGTATTTACTTGATCATTATGGTATTCCGAAGTTCTTTAATGGTTTTGATACTTTGTTGATGTGGTTGTTTGCGAAGTTCGGATATTTGTTTGGCTATATTGCTATGCCTGTTTTCAAAAAGAAATTACGACAGGACACCTCAAAAGTCATCATCAACGAAAAACCTACGATATTTTATATGCATCTCAAAAAAAGAGAAGATGAGAAGATCGGACAGAATGTGAATATCCTGGGTGAAGTAGTTTTGGGTGACAAAGAAGCCGACGATCGTTATCAACATTATCTTACTGCACTTGAAAATCCCCAGATCAATTATATCTCTATTAAAATATCCGGCATATACGCACAGATCAGTGCGTTGAACTACGAACAGAATAAAATTGAGTTAGTGGGTCGTTTAACTGAAATTTTCAGGAAGGCAATAGCATTTCCATATATTGATCAACATGGGACCAAACAATCCAAGTTTGTCAATCTGGATATGGAAGAATACAAGGATGCCCGATTAACGCTGGATGTATTCATGACTGTACTTAGCTTGCCCGAATTTAAACACTACAATGCAGGTATTGTTGTGCAGGCTTATCTTCCGGATGCCTGCGGGTTCCAGTCGGAGTTACTTAATTTTGCTCACAAACGTGTTCATGAGGGAGGTGCAGCGTTGAAAATGCGTTTGGTTAAGGGTGCTAATCTGGCAATGGAAACGGTTATTTCATCTCTTAAGGGGTGGGAAAATCCAATCTACGATAATAAAATTGATGTGGATGCCAATTATCTGAAGTTACTCGATCGGGCTCTTTTACCTGAAAATGCAGCAGTGATGCGTGTTGGGGTAGCTTCACACAATTTATTTACCATTGCTTATGCCCATCTTTTATCTAAAAAAAATGAGGTAGAGCAATTTCTCAGTTTTGAAATGCTTGAAGGAATGGCCAATTATCTTCCGAGGGTGCTTAAATCGATTAATAAGCAAATTATTCTGTATACACCGGTAGTTAGTGATAAGAATTTTCTGAACGCAGTGTCTTATCTGGTGCGTAGGTTGGATGAAAATACCGGAAAAGATAATTTCCTTAGCTATTCTTTTAATCTTCAATATGGGAGTCAGACCTGGGAGTTCTTGAAAAATCAGTTTGAAGAAGCATATAATAGAAAAGATGAGGTTAAGATTCTTCCAAAACGAACGCAGGACAGAAAAGTAAAAGTTTTATTTAGCGCTACTTCAACGGAGTTCGTCAACGAACCTGATACGAATTTCGATTTAATATCCAATAAAGAGTGGGCATCGGATATCAGGAATAAATGGATGAAAGCAAAAGAAGACATTCCCTATGAAATTCCTGTTCAGTTAGGAAATAAATTAATAAATACTGAAAAGCAATTGTCCTATTTTGATCATTGTCAGCAGGATGATGTCTGTGTTTGTAAAGTTCACCTCGCCGGTCTGCAGCATGTACAGCAAATTGTAAAAATCGCCGAAAGTGATCCTGTAAAATGGAGCAATTTACCTTTTACCAGTATTAAAGAGATACTACATCGTACAGCTGTCAATCTGGCCAATAAGCGTGGTGATCTGATTGGTTGTATGGCTGCCATTACCGGAAAAACTTTTTACGAAGGGGATGTGGAAGTGTCGGAAGCCATTGATTTTTGCCGCTATTATCCGCTTTCGCTTGAAAAATTTACGGCATTGGAAACACTCACTATTTCACCTAAAGGCGTTGTGTTGGTGATTCCGCCATGGAATTTTCCGACAGCGATTCCGGTTGGCGGGGTTGCAGCAGCACTAGCCGGAGGCAACAGGGTAATACTGAAACCGGCAACTGTGGCATTTCCCATTGCTTATGAATTTGCTCAGTGTTTCTGGGAAGCAGGAGTGCCGAAAGAAGCATTACAACTGGTGTGTGCCGATGGCAGAGAGCCCGTAAATTTCCTGACCACTCATCCGTCGGTTCGACATATCATTTTTACCGGTGGTACCGATACTGCACTGAAACTGATGGAAATGAACCCGACTTGTCCGGTTTCAGCTGAGACAGGAGGTAAAAATACCATGATCCTGACCTCTTCCTGCGATCGTGATCATGCGATACAAAATGTGCTGACATCTGCCTTCAGTAATGCAGGTCAGAAATGTTCGGCCTGTTCGTTACTGATATTGGAAAAAGATATCTTCGAAGATGAAACATTCAGAGAAAAACTAAAAGATGCTGTATTGAGCCTGCATGCCGGTAGTGCGTGGGATCCTGCGAATATTGTAGGGCCATTGGTAACCAATAAACAGGAAAAGCTTCAAAAAGCTTTTCAGCTCGAAGCTGGTGAAAGCTGGCTGGTCGCACCGGAATTTGCGGATGAAAAACACTATGTGTTGAAACCCACAGTGAAATGGGGAGTCAAACCGGGAAGTTATACTTTTAATACCGAGCTTTTTGCTCCATTGTTGTCAGTTGTGTGTATGGAGAACCTGCAGGAGGGTATCCGCATCGCCAATAGTACGGAATACGGACTGACAGCCGGTTTGCAGAGTCTGGATGAAAGGGAACATGCGATATGGAAAAATTCAATACAAGCCGGGAATCTATATATTAACAGAGGTATAACCGGTGCAATTGTAAGCCGTCAACCTTTCGGAGGGATGAAACGTTCGGCTTTTGGAGCCGGAATCAAGGCAGGGGGACCGAACTATGCGGTTTCGTTTACCAATATCACAGAAAAAAATATTCCTGCTTCCATTGAAATATCTCAGAGAGTAAAATCGCTGATTGATAAGAAAGTAATTAATGAGGCAGAAGCGCAGAGACTGGAATATGCCTTACGGAGTTATCGCCTTAACTTTGAAACTGAATTTTCGCAGGAAAAAGATATCCACAAAATTCACGGGGAAAAGAATATTTTCCGATATTTTCCTTTGAAAAAAATGGTGCTACGGCTCTACGAAGGTGATCTTATGTCGGATTTGATGTTAGTGGTGGAAGCGGCAAAAATTTGTAAAACCGGATTATCAGTTTCGTGTTCTCCGTCGATCTCAAATTTGAATCACATCAGGACACTTACAAATGATGTTGAGTTGCTGACCGAAGATGAACAAACATTCCTCCGGAGTGTTGATAAATATGACAGCATCAGAATTATCAGTGAAACTTTCCCCATGGATGTATATGTTCGTGCAGCTGCCGGAGGAGTATACATTGCCGGAGTGAAACCGGTGGCAGAGGGAAGAATTGAGCTGTTGCATTATTTAAGAGAACAAAGTATCAGTTACGAATATCACAGATATGGGAATATTGTTGAAGAATAAAACGAAAATTGCTTTTGTGGGTTTGGGTGGAGTAGGCGGTTATTACGGTGGTCTGGTGTCGCGTTATGCTGAAAATCATCCTGAGATTGAAGTTTCTTTCCTTGCGAGGGGGAAACATCTGGAAGCGATAAAACAAAACGGGTTAAAAGTGAGTGACGAAAATCAGTCGTTTACAACCCGTCCGGCAATTGCAACTGATAA
>JAYFPP010000278.1:0-7051 GCA_034927635.1 Paludibacter sp. | reverse complement strand
TGGTTTGCGCCGCCCCGATTATTTCCTGAACGCCGCTGGTAAGAATGCGACAGAAACAGCCGGACAGATATTGATTAATATCGATCCTGTATTGGAACAGGTGCAACCCGATGCATTTTTAGTGTTGGGCGATACAAACTCTTGCTTGTGTGCCATTGCGGCAAAGAAACGACATATTCCTATCTTCCACATGGAGGCAGGTAACCGGTGTTTCGATCAGCGGGTACCTGAAGAGAGCAACCGAAAGATTGTGGATCATATCTCGGACATCAATCTGACCTATAGCGATATTGCCCGCGAATACCTGCTGGCTGAAGGTCTGCGTCCCGACAGGGTAATAAAGACCGGGAGCCCGATGTATGAAGTGCTGAATCATTATAAGTCCTCAGTCGCCAGTCGTCAGTCGCCAGTCTTAAGTACGCTGGGGTTGAAACAAGGGGAGTATTTTGTGGTATCAGCTCACAGAGAAGAAAATATAGCCTCCGAGAAAAACTTTTTTAATTTGGTGAAGGTGTTGAATCAGGTAGCTGAACAATACAACTATCCTGTTATTGTTTCGACCCATCCCCGTACCCGCAAGATGATAGAGAAACACGGAATACAATTCCATGAACAGGTGAAGCTGATGAAACCGATGGGATTGAGCGATTATATCGCCCTTCAGATGAATGCAAAGGCAGTTTTGTCGGACAGCGGCACCATCAGCGAAGAATCGTCGATACTGAACTTCAGAGCATTGAATATCAGGGAAGCGCATGAACGTCCCGAGGCGATGGAAGAGGCCTCTGTAATGATGGTTGGTTTAAATCCTGAAAGAGTAATGCAGGGGCTCGTACAACTGGAGCAACAAATGACAGGTGAGACAAGGAATTTCCGTCCGGTAGCGGATTACAGCATGCCGAATGTGAGTGATAAGGTGGTACGGATAATACTCTCTTACACTGATTATATAAAAAGGGTGGTGTGGAGTGAATAAAATGTTGCAAAATGAAAAGTGAACAGGAGAGCAATAACATAATCAGCATTTGGGGTGTAAAGTTTAATCTTTTGAATATTGAAGATTTTATTAGTCGAATTAATAAGAGGATAAAACAAAATGAAACGCCTATTCATATTACAGGAGTAAATCCGGAAACAGTTGTACATGCATCAAAGGATAAACTGATGCAGAAGGCTATTTTAGAGTCGGACTTTGTAAATGTTGATAATGCTTTAATTGTATTAACACTTAGATTGCTTGGGAAAAAAGTTCCCTCGAGAGTAGCGACGCCTGATTTATTTGAGGCTTTATTGTTATTGGCATCTAAGGAAAATTATAAGATATTTATTTTAGGGGCAAAAGAAGCAATTCTTAATAAGGCAATTGAGAATATCAGAAAAGACTATCCGGCATTACTTATTGATAGTCATCATGGTTATTACGTTAGGGATAAGGAGAATTTAGTGATTGAAAAGATTAGTGATTTTGCACCTGATATGCTTTTTATAGCCTTACCATCTCCCGAAAAAGAGTCATTCATATTAAAATACAAAAACGAGATAAATGCAAAACTGCTTTTAGGAGTCGGGGGTGCCATTGATTGCAGAGCGGGAGTCGTTAAGAGACCTCCAAAGTTGCTCCGGAATAATGGTTTTGAGGGGATCTTGCGATCGTTACAGAATCCATTGAATTATGGAAAAAGATACCTGACATTTTATCCGGCTTTTTTTGGAATAGTAATTAAATCTTTATTTAAAAAATAAAAATAACACAGAACAAAAATGATTAAAATTGGAATTATCGGTGCAGGCCGCATGGGAATTACACATTATTCCATCATCAACAGTCATCCTGATGTAGAGATTGAATCGATTGCCGATCCCTCGACCTTGATATTGACAATGATGAGTAAGTATTTACCAGTAAAAACCTTCAAGGATTATAATGAATTGATGGAAGAAACTAAACCTGATGCTATTCTTGTTTGTACGCCACCCAACCTGCACTTTCCGATTGCAAAAAAAGCAGCAGAAAAAGGAATTCATGTTTTTGTTGAGAAGCCGTTCACAACAAAATACAACGAAGCTTCAGAGTTAGCGAGATTGTTTTCAGGCACCAGGCTGGTCAATCAGGTGGGGTATGTCAACCGCTTCAACGATGTGTTTGTTAAAGTAAAAGAATTGCTTGATGCCCAACTGATAGGCAAAGTTATTCGTTTCAAATCAGAAATGTTCAGTTGTACCATTACAAACTCAGACGAAGGTTCAGGATGGAGAGCCACCCGCGAAAGCGGAGGAGGAGCTGTGTTTGAAATGGCTTCACATGCCATCGACCTGGTAAATTTCCTGATCGGAAAGCCTGATAAAATAACAGGTTCATCATTAAACCAAATATATTCGAAAAACGTCGAAGATATCGCATCGACCACAATGTTGTATGAAAATGGTGTCAGTGGAACTTTGTATGTAAACTGGAGTGATACCAGTTATCGCAAGCCAACGAATAAAATGGAGATTTTTGGATTAGGTGGTCGGATATTAGCTGATCAGCATTCTCTTAAGATATTTCTAAATCAACCCAATGAAGAGTTTAATATGCGTCAGGGATGGAATACTCTTTATATCACAGATTTGTTTAAACCTGTGCCATTTTATGTGAGAGGGAATGAGTTTACCCGTCAGTTATACCATTTTGTAGATTGTATTCAGGGTAAAGTTGATAAAAATGAATGTACCTTTGCCGATGGGGTAGCAACACTCGAAGTGATTGAGAAATTATTTAATGATTACGAACAAAACGCGAAATTTTAATTATGCAACCAATTGATAAAATTATTTTTGGTGATAACCAGTTTTTTGGTATCAATCACATGTCGCAGGAAAAAGCACAACAACTCTCAGAGAAGTTTTTCGATGTAAACAATATATATAAGGTGTATGATACTGCTTTCGAAGCCGGTATCAGAGGTGTTATGCTGAACAGTAACGAGCGGGCCCGACATATCTGTGATCATTTCAGGGAAAATAAAAGCAAATATCAGGACATTAACTGGTATCCATTTATACCTTACCCACAAAAATACGCCAATATGGTTGCCGAAAAGGGAATCTTTCCTGCTATCAATGAGGTGCTGTTCAAAGACAATTCAGCCATGGGCGTGTTGGGAATGATGGCAAAAGGAGGTATGGCAGTACTTGGAAAAGATGCAATTAAAATGATGCAGATGCTGATTGATGTTGAAATGAAGATGTTTAAGGGGTTGAATGTGAAAGTGATATTTCTTCAGAACATCATCACCGATTTATTTTTAGGGTATGGTACAAAAGAAATATTTGCTGAATACTGTGATTATATTCGTAAAAAACATAATGCTCTGCCGGGAATCCTGACCCAAAACATGCCATATTTGCTCAAAAAACTGAAAGAGTGGGATATAAAAGAAGTGGTAGTTTGTTCTTCATTCAACAAAATAGGTTACCTTATGTCGCCAAGTGTGGAGAGCTATGTTGAAGCTGCAAAAAATAATAATCCGGCAGATTATCAGCTAATGGTAATGTCAACACTTGCATCGGGAGCTATTCCTGCAAAAGAAGCTTATGAATTTATTAATCAACAGAATATTCAATCAGTTGTATTTGGAGCGTCAAGCAAGTCGCATATAGAGGAGACTGTGAAGCTGATAAAGATATAAAGTAGAAAAAAGTTGTCTATTTATATCTTTTTCAAAAGGATATTGGTGATTAAATTGTTTAAAATATGTAGCAACAGGGATGAAGTATAAAAATGCTTTGTTCCTGTTTTTATTCATAGTGCTTGCATCATTTTATTTTAATCCAAAGTTTACACAACACGTGGTCGTATTCCTTTTTGTAAAATTTAAGACAGTCCGAAAAAGACTGTCGACCGTGTGTAGTTACTTTAATGTAAACCTTACCATCCCACTTTTCTTACAGTTCTCAACCACCTCCTCGACAATCTGTTGGGCTTGTTTCTGAGTGATGCCAATATCTGTCCCAACTTGCAGTATATCTTTCAGAGTAGGATTGCCCTGATTATTGATGGTTGTGGTATGAAAACCGTTGAAACCTGCTGAAGGTAAAAGATCGTAGGCCGGCGACAATTGCCAGTGATTGTTCACATACTGAAACGAGAAATTCTTTGCATGGTCGTCGCGGTTCGAGATAATCACATTGAATACCATCTGACGAAACAAAGCCTTCACCTCTTCCATGTTTTTGGTTAAATGTAAGCATAGCTTTAGCAAAACCGAATAATCGAGCGAAGGAATGCGGTAGTCGGCATGAAGCAGTCCGGCCGCGCTGATGGTATGCACTTTGCCCTGCGGACGGTGATCGAAACGTTCTGTCGCGAAATACCTGTTTTCGAACAAACGGGTTTCAGGCATGTTGATGCCGCACCGACCGGCCAGCTGTGCATAGTCATACTCAATTTTACCCACCTCCGGAGGGTCAATCCCAGCCCTGAATTTAACCAGCCATTCCTTTTCATCGATGGCAACAAAAACTTTCGGACGGGCACCTCCGGAACTGCCACCATGTCGAAAAAGTGTTTCCAGGCTTTCGCCGGAATACTCAGTAGTTAATATCTTTTCGGCATCAGCAGCCAGTTTATCAAAATCCGGAAAATCATCATCGGCTTTGATACTACTATCAGGATAATATTCCAACGCGCCACGACCATTGGTTCCTACCAGTGCCAGACGTTGCAATACCGACAGGTGCGAAGCGACAATGCCTTTCGATTTCAGATAGCGGTCGAGCAACAAGCTTCCCCACCCATCCGGCAGACTGTCGTCGAAAACACCGAAATTTCCTCCGAAAGGAGTTGCTTTGGCAACAAATACCCCCTGTCGCAAAGGAAGAAACAGCGGAGATACCGAAAAGCCTGTTTGCACATAAGCGTTGTCGTATTCAAATACGCAAAGCCGGTCGGGAGTTTGCGCCAACCTGCATATGCGAGTGCCGTTCAGATGTACATCTATAACATCGATATTGTCAATTATCCCGTCTGTAACCCCCTTCATAACCTTCACTATTGCTTATTCTTTTACTGCCTGATTATTACCTCCATTCATTACCTGATTACGTTATTTCCTGCGTTTTCCACGTTGCGTTTTGCTGCCGACCGAAAGCAATAGATTGTCGAAAAGCAGGTAACGTAATGCTTGACCTGTCATCAGCTACTGAGGAGAATAACTCATAAGTGATAATATATTATCGTTTTTTATGATATTAGGATGAAAATATGATGATTTATATCACTTACAAATATACGCATATAATTTGAGACTACAATACACTCAATAGAATGTAACGACGTGGCAATCTCTCCTTCGATCGTACTCAATTTAACCTTATTTTTCTTTATAAAGTATGTGTGACAGTCGGGGCTTTGCAGTGGGAAGGAACTTTATTTAATAGTTACCGTGTATATTTCAAATATTGTTTATATATTTGCACGGTAAATTTTATTAGAGTATGTATATACATCGATTTCTTGAACAAAGTATATTAAAAACAATTCAGTATTTTCCAGTTACAGCAGTAACTGGTCCTCGTCAATGTGGTAAATCAACATTAGTAAAACATCTTTTAGCAGCTTATCCGGAAAGTATTTATCTTGATCTTGAAAGACCGTCAGATCTACGAAAATTAGATAATGCTGAATGGTTTTTAACATCTCAAAAAGACAAATTAATTTGTATTGATGAAATTCAAAGATACCCCGAATTGTTCCCGTTAATTCGCAGTTTGGTTGATGATTGGAACAGACCCGGATGTTTTCTGATACTTGGATCAGCATCCCGGGATTTATTAAAGCAAAGTTCGGAATCGCTTGCGGGAAGAATTTCATATAAAAGGCTGACACCATTTCTTTGGACGGAGTTAGAGCATGACTATGCTATTGAAAAGTATTTTTCAGCGGGAGCTTTCCCCCGTAGCTTGCTGTTTGAAGATAATGAAGTTTCATTTGAGTGGAGGGAAAGTTTTATTACTACTTTTTTAGAGATGGATTTATTGCAATGGTCAGGTTTTACACCGGTAACTATGAGTCGTTTGTGGCACATGTTGGCTCATGTAACCGGACAAACAGTAAATTATTCGACCTTAGCAAGCTCTTTAGGAGTAACATCAACAACGGTAAAGAGTTATATTGATTTATTGGCAGGGACATATATGGTTGAGATTGTGCCTCCATATATTTCTAATTTAGGAAAAAGATTAGTAAAATCGCCTAAAGTATATATTTCTGACTCAGGAATTACAGCAACTTTGTTGGGGTTAAGAAATTTTACAGCACTTTCGGGTCATCCTGCATTCGGCGCTATTTGGGAGCAAATTGTATTGTCAAATCTTAAGGGTTTGTATCCTGATGCTGAGTTTTTCTTTTACAGAACAACACATGGTGCAGAAGTGGACTTTGTAATGAAACTCAACAATGCTGTTTTTGCTATTGAGTGTAAGGCTTCTTATGCTCCCGTTTTATCAAAAGGAAATTATCTGGCAATTGAGGACATTCTTCCCGATCATACTTTTATAGTTACTCCATCGCCTGATAGTTGGTCGATGAAGGAGAAACTGGATGTTGTTTCGTTGGATGAATTGCAACGCAGGATAAATCAACTTACCTGATTACGCTATTTCCTGCGTTTTCCACGTTGCGCTTTCTTGCCGGTCGAAAGCAACAAGTCATCGATACTGGCATAAGATTTTGAGGAAAACAATGTCGAAAATTCATTCGTAGCATCCAACGCGATGCCAAGCATCACCAATCCACGCAAAGCAATCTCACCACTTCGCTCGAACCTGCGATAGGTAGGCAAGGGAAGTCCTGCCCTGATTGCAAGCTCCCTTTGTGTATAGCGTAATTCCAGCCGTCTTTCTTTTACACGTGTGGCAATGCCAGTCATCATTTCCTGAGGAGAATGACTTATAAGTGATAATATGTTATCGTTTTTCATGCTTAATTGGTATGAATGTATTTATTTTTATCACTTACAAATATAAGCATTTTATTTGAGACTACAATTATCTGAATGAAAAAGAGCTG
>JAYFPP010000224.1:0-4632 GCA_034927635.1 Paludibacter sp. | reverse complement strand
GTAGCACTATTAATCAAGTTCCTGGAACAAAACAACGGCAAATTATCGAAACGAGCCAGAGAAAAAGAATTTGCAGCATTATCAGATGACGAAATAAAAGATATTGAACGTAATTACGAATTAATGAAATGAGCAAACAATGCCGGGCTGCTTCTGGGAACGTCGAGATTTCTAAGAAACGGTAAGATGAACCAGTATTTTGAGAACAGGATTTCAGCGACAGTGCAACTTTACAAGGCAGGAAAAATCAAAAATATAGTTATTAGCGGCGATAACAGCAAATTCGACAAAATTTCAGAAGATAAATTTATCGGACTATGGGAAATCAGTGGTGCAGATGTTACGGAAGGTATTCAGGTTAAAATTGAGAAAGAAAATGGAAAATTAATCGGACGTGTTTATAAAATTAATGATAACAAATACGTGCAACTATTTGTAGACAGCAATGACGTTTTTGTTGCCGGAATTGAAAGAAAATCAAATTATCAATTCAGACTGACTGAAAATAAAATAGGAAAAGCATTATTCTCATTGTACGGACAAAAAACCTCACAGGAATTTGAAGTACAATTTATTGATGATGATACTTTTGGTTTAGGGATTGAAAGTTCTGATCCGGTTCAATCTACAAGAATTTATAAGAAGGTACAATGAAAAGATAGTGAACTAGCTAAAGTAAACATAATGATAATAAAGCACCATATATTTAGCCACATGTGCTCACAGGCGGGCTGAATAGTACTTCGTATGCAAGTGTAAAAAATATAGATACAGCGAATTTCAACGTTAAAACAGAATTTAATTGATGATTAGTGATAATTGTTATGTATACTTACAAGTAATATATGGAGACTACTAATGTGATTAAAACTTTTATTCATAAAAATATAGGCAAATTCATATTTATCTTTTCGGTTTTATCATTGACTAGTGTAACGACATTTTGGTGGTTATCAATATTCTCATTGATCTTCTACGCTTGGAACCTTTTCAACGAAAAAGAATACTCAAGGCTAACAACAACTTTTTTCTTTCTTACAATTCTATTAATCATTTTCAATTTCTCTGTAATTAAGCCTACTAATAAATGGGCTGATAAAATGAGAGCCGAATGGAATAAAACAGGATTTGACAGTAGTTTTATTCCAGGGGCACAACAGAATCTAAACGTAATTGCGAGAAGCGTTGAACAATACAAATCAACACAAGGAAGCTACCCTAACCAATTATCTGATATACAGAATATAAGCATGAATTTATTAAACATGGATATGTCGTATAGAATAAATGATGAAGATGGCCAAACTAACCCGGTAATGTTTTATTACGAAAAAATCAACTCAGATAAATATTACCTTGCAGGTGTTGGCAGAGATGGAGAAGTGAAAACAAAAGATGATTTATTACCACAGATATCTTTAGAACAGAAAAAATCAACTGGTTTAATAAAATATGTTGTGAAATCATTTTCAGAAGAAGAAATTAAAGAAGAAAATGGAGTAATGAGAATGTTTAAGAAGTCAGGGGAAATTGAGAATATAGATGAAAATAATTAACACATAATTTTGACTAATACTATTTACAATCAAATTAAAACAAAATCTTATGACCCGAACAATGAGAATTTCAGCATTTCTTTTATTATTATCCATAATTAGTTTGAAAGGATTCTCTCAAATGAGCATCTCTTATTATTCATCATCTATGTCAAAAATTGGATTAGGATACAATTTCAGTGACAGGTTTTGGACCGAATTCAGATTATACAGTAACACTGGTTTGGAATATATTACTCCCGAATTAGTTGCATGTTACAATGTTGTAAAAAAGGAAAATCACAATGTTTATATTGGACTTGGAGGAAATATCAATTATTTCACAGGATTTGTATTACCTGTTGGGGTTCAATTTACTCCGATTGCAAAATTTGACAGGTTTTCATTGCACATTGAATTTCAGCCAACATTAGACTTTGTAGAAGGAGATTTAATAATGCAGAGTTCATGGGGGTTAAGATATAGATTCGGCACTAAGGATAAAAAATGAAAGACTTCATATTCATAGCACACAATTTTAGTAAAGAAGAGGTCACTCATATAGAAAAATTCCTGCAGAAGAACGATTTAACCTCTGTAGTTAACTTTCACAAGGATGGAATTTTAGCTGGTTCATGCTCTATGAGATTACTCAAAGATGATATCCGATTAACTTTATTTATAAAAGAAATAGAGAGAAGTGGAGGCAAACCACTTATTCGCTATGACAGAGTTTACACCCCTAAAGAATTAAACAATTTTGATTATTTAGTACTTCTTATTCGAACGGCAAGACTTAATAATCCCGGCAGAATTCAAAAATACGACTTCTCAGAAGCCTGTAAAGAATGTGGTGCCGGAGTAACCCTTATTCCACCTTTAGACTTACCACTTAATTCTATGGGGAAAAAGTTGTTGGATTGTACTGCGCATAATGAATGGTTGGTTCTTAGAAAACAATTAGCAGACAAAATAATTAAAGCACATCTAATCGACATTTCTTTTTATCCCGCGAAAGTTGGTAAAAATGAGAGTGATTATGTATGGGTTAAAATTGAAAATGTTTTACCAAAGCTTCATACAACAAGCCAAATAATGTTCAATCACACAAAATGTAATACCTGTATGAACAGTGGCAACTATGATTTTTATGACAGACCCAATATTTATTTTTACTCTACTGAAACTATCTCTAAAATGAAAGACTTTAACCTGACACAGGAATTCTTTGGAGACTGGGAATACAGCAAATTAGGAGGAAGTCGAAAAATTATTATCAGTCAGGCAACAAGACAGTTTTTAATAAAAGAAAAAGTAAAATATCTTGACTATGCCCCTATTGAATTCATATGAAACATACAACTATCAAGTACCAAAACCCTTATTCCCTGTCGTCATCAATAATAAAATAATGGAAAAATTACTTCAATTAAAACCTGCTATATACCTTTTGATTCATTTTATAATAATGATTTTTTCATTTTTCATATTTGTCGTTTGGACAAAGCTCGTTCCTGAGACTTCGATTTCACTTGGATTCATCATTGTCGCCATTGGGTTATTAGGTGGATATCTGTTCTGGATATATTTAATTTTAAGTGGATTTAATATAATTGATTTAAAGAATGGACTTGAAAGTAATTTAAATAAAGCTATAATTCATTTAATGATAGTATTTTTGGGGTATTTGATTATTTTTGTAATTCTTGTGCTCGATATTAACAAAGAAATCAAAATTATCCCAACACTAATCAGCATCTTATTAGCTTCTGTATTGACTTACTCTCTTTTTGAAATAGTAATAATTTTAACAAGAAAATTTAAGTATTATGATAAAAAATCTAAACCGAATCTTTTGGATTATTTTGTTACCTTATTTTCTCTGAGCTTCTATCCATTTGGAATAATAATGATGCATTCACATCTCAGGTTAATAATACGAGAACAAGGAATTATTGATATTGTAAGTAACAAAGCTACAAATAACACAGAACAAGCAACGCATGAAAATAACGCTCAAGAAAGCATATAAACCTACCATTATCATCCTTATTGTATTATCATTGATCTCCATTCTTTGGGCAAATTCAACAATAAACGAAGAAACACATGGTAAGATATTCACAGTAACAGATTCAATACCGGCAAACAATGCCGGACTGCTTTTGGGAACGTCGAAATTTCTAAGAAATGGTAAGATGAACCAGTATTTTGAGAACAGAATTTCAGCGACAGTGCGACTCTACAAGGCGGGAAAAATCAAAAATATAGTTATTAGCGGCGATAACAGCAAAAAGGATTATAACGAGCCTGAAGACATGAAAAACGAATTGATTAAACGCGGAATTCCGGAACAACAGATTTATTTAGACTTTGCCGGATTTCGGACTTACGACTCAGTTTATCGAATGAAAGAGATTTTTGGGCAGAACCGGTTTACTATTATTTCTCAAGAATTTCATAATCAGAGAGCAGTATATATCGCAAACTCGATGAAAATAAATGCAATTGGATTTAACGCGAAAGATGTAAATGCTTACAACGGATTCAAAACAAAAATAAGAGAAAAATTTGCACGTGTAAAAGTGTTTATTGACCTGACTTTCGACAAGAAACCAAAATTCTTAGGCGAAAAGATTGAAATTAAAGGCTATATTCATTTCACATAAATACTGAACAAAATATCATACAACATTGTAAAACAAATATCATAAAGAATGAAAACAAAAACAATTATCTTTTTACTAATCACATTACTGACTTTTAGTTGTAACAGCAAATTCGACAAAATTTCAGAAGATAAATTTATCGGACTATGGGAAATCAGTGGTGCAGATGTTACGGAAGGTATTCAGGTTAAAATTGAAAAAGAAAATGGGAAATTAATCGGTCGTGTTTATAAACTTAATGACAACAAATACGTGAAACTATTTGTAGACAGTAATGAAGTATTTGTGGGCGGAATTGAAAGAAAATCCAACTATCAATTCAGACTGACTGAAAATAAAATAGGAAAAGCATTATTCTCATTGTACGGACAAAAAACCTCACAGGAATTTGAAGTACAATTTATTGATGATGATATTTTTGGTTTAGG
>JAYFPP010000011.1:0-2372 GCA_034927635.1 Paludibacter sp. | reverse complement strand
TTTACAGGAAGATGGAAAAATAATTGTTAGCGGATGGTTTTCCTCTTATAACGGGGTGCCTGTGAGTCGTATTGTCCGTCTTAATACTGATGGTTCTCTTGATAACTCATTCAATTCCAGGGGAACGAACGGTTCGGTTTCTGCAATGGCCCTTCAGAAAGATGGTAAAGTGATTATAGGTGGATACTTTTATACTTGTGATGGTGTGTATATCAATAATCTGAGTCGTTTACAGAATAATACTGTTTCAGCAGTAAACAGTTTGGTGGAGCAGGAGATAACCGTTAGTCCGAATCCATTTTCAGATGAAATTAATATCAAAACGGAATGGGATTGCGTAAGTTCCCGGGTGGAAATAATCAATATCAAAGGTCAGACGGTGATGAACAAAGACTTTGTTAAAGAGATTATCTTGCCCGCAAATAATCTGGAGCCGGGAGTTTACATCGTTAAACTACGTAATGCCGAATCGGTGGTGTGTAAAAAGATCGTCAGGAAGTAGCAACTATAAAACAAACTGGCAGGTGTTGTAAAACCTGCCAGCCCTGATTCGTGTCATTTCTTTCTTCGCTCCAATAGCTCTTTCACCAGCATCGGAATCTCCACCGGTCGTCGTGCTACCGGAACTCCTACGGCCTCGAAAGCTGCTATTTTCTCAGCTGCTGTACCGCTTCCGCTGGAGATAATGGCACCGGCATGACCCATACGTTTTCCGGGAGGTGCCGTTTGTCCGGCAATGAAAGCTACTACTGGTTTAGTGATGTGTTCTTTTATATATTGTGCGGCACGTTCTTCGGCATCACCGCCGATTTCTCCAATCAACACAATGGCTTCGGTTTCGGGATCATCCTCGAACATCTGCAGCAATTCCTGATAATATAATCCTGCTACCGGATCGCCGCCTATGCCTACACAGGTACTTTGTCCGATGCCATTGGTGGTGAGTTGATTTACCATTTCATAGGTCAGTGTGCCACTCCTGCTCATCAGTCCTACATTACCTTTCAGAAAAATATTTCCCGGAAGGATGCCGACCAGGGCCTCATCGGGAGTAATCAACCCCGGGCAGTTGGCGCCGACCAGTTTTACGCCTTTTTTCTTCAGATAGGCAGTCGCTTTTACCATGTCGAGGGTGGGAACACCTTCGGAAATACAGACGATCAGTTCAATACCGCCTTCGGCAGCTTCGAGGATGGCATCGCCGGCAAGCGGAGCAGGTACAAAAATAATGGAAGTGTTGGCGCCGGTGGTTTTTACGGCATCTTCCACTGTATTGAATACGGGTATTCCTTCGAAGCTTTGTCCGCCTTTTCCGGGCGAAACGCCGGCTACAATATTGGTTCCGTAATTTTTCATTTTGGCTGTGTGAAAACTGCCATCTCTACCGGTAATCCCCTGAACAAGGAGCTTCGTATTTTTATTGATTAATATGCTCATTTGATTTAAGTTAAGTGTTATTACTCCTGACTGCAGTTTTTACACAATCTGATGGCTTCCTGCGCGGCTTCACTCATGGTGTTGACAACAGGAAGTTTTGCCGCTTTAATGATCTCGAGTCCTTCTTTCGCGTTAGTGCCCGATAAACGTACAACAATGGGTATGTCTACTTTGATTTGGTCCAGCGCCGTGACTAATCCTTTTGCTACATCATCGCAACGGGTTATTCCCCCGAAGATGTTGATCATCACTACATGCACGTTTTTGTCAGAGAGCAATAACTCCATGGCATCCACCACTTTCTGCGGGCTGGAGCTGCCGCCGATGTCGAGGAAATTGGCCGGTCTGCCTCCGAAATGTTTAATCAAATCCATGGTGGCCATGGCCAGTCCGGCACCGTTGACCATACAGCCGATGGTGCCATCCAGACGGATATAGGATAAACCTTTGTTCTTTGCGGCGATTTCTTTTTTCTCATCTTCATCGGGTTCGTTCAGTGCAGCGATGGCAGGTTGACGATACAATGCGTTGTCGTCGAAATTCATTTTTCCATCGAGGGCCAGTAATCTGCCATCGTCGGTAACTACCAGGGGATTGATTTCTACTAATGAAGCATCGGTGTCGAGCAACAGCTTGTATAACTTCTGAAAAAGATCAACCGCCTGTGTGACAAGCGAAAAGTTATTAAATAAGCCAAAGGCAATTTTACGTGCCATGAAGTTGGTCATACCCAGGTCGGGGTCGATAGCAAATTTTAAAATCGCTTCGGGGTTAGTTTTCGCCACTTCTTCAATTTCAACACCTCCTTCGGCGCTGGCCATAAAGATGACTGACTTCGAGTTGCGGTCGATGGTGAGGCCTACGTAAAACTCTGAATTGAACTTCACACCCTCGGCCACCAGTACTTTTTCCACTGTACATCCCTTGATGTCCAT
>JAYFPP010000072.1:0-11369 GCA_034927635.1 Paludibacter sp. | reverse complement strand
GATTTTAATTTTTTCATATCGAAATGCTATTTAAAATTAATAGTCAGTGTTTTGTGATAAATTTGGATTTGCATCCCTTTCTTTTTGAGGTATAGGGAACAGTAAATGTTTAGTAGTCATGTTTGTTTTTCCGATCGAGTGAAGGAAATCGATGCCATACTGTCCACCGTTCACACGAATTAAATCGAACCAGCGTTGTCCCTCGAATGCCATTTCCATACGTCGTTCGTGAAGTATTTTCATGCGGAGATCCGATTGATTCAGTCCGCTTACATTTCCCAACCCTGCTCTGGCACGAACTTTATTAAGCGTGGCATTATCATTAGAGGCCGGAAGTTGTGCGTCGGTAGTTTTTCCCAGTTCGTTAAGTGCTTCAGCTTTCATCAACAGGACATCGGCGTAACGCAATACCGGAAAGTTGAGTGGATTGTTGTCGTAGGAGTTGGCAATTGATTTTGGTACTAAGAATTTCCTGAGATTATAACCGGTAAAGGAATATGATTTTTTATAATCTTTGCCATCGAATTTAGGACAGCCTTCGTAGAGTACGGTAAGATCTTTTCTCAGGTCACCGGTTTCATAGGCATCTATGAATTCCTGCGTAGGTTGATTCCATCCGGATCCTCCTTCAACCATCCCCGCATTACGGGGACCAGTAAATGCCGTTAGCCAGGAAGACTGATTTTCATTATCCCAGAATCCGTATCCTCCATTTTTTACATATTGTACTTCGAATAATGATTCAATGCCATTTTCTTTTTCAGTGTTGAAGTTGTCGGCATAATTATCTGCAAGGGCATATCCTAGTGCTTTCACCTCATCGCAGTAATCAGCGGCTTTCTGCCAGTTTTCAAGCGTGAGATGAACTTTTGCCAGCATTCCATAGGCTGCTCCTTTTGATGCACGTCCTATGTTAGCTCCAGTGTATTGCTCGCGTGGAGGCAGCAAGTCAGCCGCTTTTTCCAGATCAGCAATAATCTGGTCATAAACAAGCGATTTTGCGGTTCTTGAAGGACGAAGATCTCCTGCCGGATCAGCGGGTTCGAGCACAAGAGGAACGTCGCCGAAGAATCGTACCAGAATAAAATAGTAATGTGCACGTAAGAAGTAAGCTTCACCTAATACACGGTTTTTAATGTTGTCGCTGATATCCATACCGGGTACGTTTTTCAGAACAAGATTGGCCCGTAAGATTCCCGGCCAGGGACCTCTCCATAAATCGAGTACTCCCTGATTGTCGGTTGCAGTAACAAAGTTGGCCTGATCCTGAGTTTCAATACCATCCCTACCACCTTCAGCGCCCACAATACTGTTGCCGGCCATAATGTCAGTAGTCCACATACGCATATTGTATAATTTCGGCCACTGAAGTGGTTGGTAAGCACCATTTACTGCTGCGATAGCATCCGCTTCAGTAAGATAGAAGTTTTCAGTGTTTACTGAATCTTCAGGCGCTTTGTTCAGAAAATCCTCGCTGCAGGAAACCATTCCCAGCGTGATGATAGTCAGAAGAAAATATTTTGACAATTTCATAACTCTTTCTTTTTTATAGATTAAATACCAAGGTTAATACCCACAGTAAATGTGCGGGTTACAGGATAGACATTATTATCGATGCCATTTACGCCTACTTCAGGATCAAATCCGCTGTAGTTGGTAAATGTGAAGATATTCTGTCCAGAAATATAGAACCGTGCCGAATGGAGCTTGATCTTATGCATGATTTGAACCGGTATGGTATAGCCTAAAGTCACGTTTTTAATACGCAGGTAGGAGCCGTCTTCCACAAAGCGATCCGATGGACGGGTATTTTTGTTCGGGTCGTTGAATACAGCACGTGGAACGGTATTGCTGCTTCCTTCTCCATTCCAGCGATTGAGTGTAGCGATGCTTTGATTTTGTGATATTGCCATGGCTTCGCTCCAGAATCGGTTGGCGTTGATAATTTGATTACCGGCTACCCCCTGCAGGAAGATGCTTAAATCAAATCCTTTATATGCAAAGGTATTGTTCAGGGCGAATATGACCGTCGGATTCGGATTTCCCAAATAAGTCCGGTCTCCATCGTTGATAATGCCATCATTGTTCAGATCTTTGAAACGAATATCTCCTGCCGATGTCCTGCTGAAAGGATCGTTTCCGGGAACCTGAACGGCATGGTTGTCAACTTCTGCCTGAGTTTGGAAAATACCGTCGGTTACAAATCCATAGAAAGTGTTGACAGGCAAACCTGCTTTGATCAATGCAAGATTATAGTTCAATCCTATACTCCCGCTGGGCATAGGAATTGTGTCGTTGATGCTGATTACTTTATTCTGATTTAAAGAGATGTTGAATGAGGTATTCCATTTCAGTTCTCCGGTCAGATTTCTTGAATTAATGGTCAGTTCTATACCTTTATTTTGCATTTCACCTGCATTGATAGATGGGACAAGTACATCAGAGTAGCCTGTAGAAACAGGTACCGACATCGGAACCAGCATTTTATCCGTATTTTTCAGATAAGCGTCGATCGAGACATCCACCCTTTGATTTAACATTGTGGCATCAATACCGATATTACCTTGTTTCTGTCGTTCCCATTGTACATAAGGATTCGGCATTATAACAGGTACTACCGCCGAAACGATATTATTATTAAAGTTATACACATAGGTATTCAAAGAAGAAGCGAATAAATAATTACCTATTTCCTGATTTCCTGTCACTCCGTACCCTGCACGTATTTTCACATCATCGAAGAGATTGATGTCCCGCATGAATTCTTCTTCAGAAATCCGCCATGCAGCTGATGCCGAGGGGAAAGTCCCGAATTTATTCCCACTACCGAAACGGGAGGATCCGTCACGCCGGATGGTTGCGGTGAATAAATATTTGTCAGCGTAACTATAGTTAAGACGGCCCATGTACGATAATAAAGCCCAACTCGAGGTTGTTCCTTTATTTGTGCGTTGTTCGGTTCCATTTACCAGTTGCTGGGTTGTTTCGCTGGCAAATTTTTTAACTGATGCATTGATGTAACTTTCGCGGTTTTCTTGTGCACTTGTTCCTGCCATGATCCCCATTTTATGGTTCCCTATGTTCTTTTCGTACGACAAGATATTATCCCACAACCAGGTGATTTTCTTATTATATTGCTGAAACAGATAAGCTGAGCTGTTGTAACTACTATCCCATTTGTAGGTGGGAGTCCAGTTGCGTTGATCCCAGAAATTTGCTTGTAAACCGTAAGTAGTTTTGAATTTCAGGTTTTTCATTAATTCAAGTTCTGCATAAACTGATCCCATCAGATTATAGCCGGAAGTCAGATTATCAACCATAAGCGCCCTTCCAACCGGATTTTCAATATCTCCATCATAAATGGGTTGAGCTACCGGACCTGAATAATTTCCGTCGGATCGTTTTACCGGTTGCGTAGGCAATGCGAGCATAGCATTCTGGATGCTGTAACTTCCGCTGGGTTTTAAATCGTGGTTCAGCAGGATGGTGTTACCCACTTTTAACCATGAGTTAACTTTGCTGTCGGCATTCACCTGCAATGAAAAACGTTTAAACCCGGTGCCGATGACTATCCCCTCCTGATTGAGTACATTGCCGGAGATATAATAATTGGTCTTTTCGCTGTTGCCCGAATAGGAAAGAGAATAATTCTGCATGGGAGCAGTGCGGAAGATTTCGCCAAGCCAGTTGGTGCCGACACCCAGACTCTGAGGATCCCAGAAAGCAGGATTGGGAACTTGTCCGCCATTGGTCAGCATTTCATTCTGAAGCTGAGCAAACTGACTTGCGTTCAACATCTCCACCACATTTGTAGGTTGTTGTAGTGCATAAGAATAATTAAAGCTGAGATTTGATTTTTCAGCACCCTGAATTCCACGTTTCGTGGTTACGATGACCACCCCATTGGCTCCACGTGAACCATAAATAGCTGTTGCGGAAGCGTCCTTCAATACCTGAAGCGACTCAATATCGTCCATGTTCAGTTGATTAAGACCGCCAGATACGGGAACGCCATCGATTACAACCAACGGATTGCTGTCGTTGATGGTACCGGTACCACGAATTCTGAAAGTTGCATCCGAACCCGGAGTTCCGGAGCTGATGACCTGAACACCGGCAGCACGACCCTGCATGGCATCACTGATGCTTGGAACAGGTAAAGACGAAAGTTCATCGGATTTAATTACTGAAACCGATCCGGTGAGATCCTTTTTTCTCTGGGTGCCATAACCAACCACCACTACTTCTTCCAGTTGTTCCGATGTTTCAGTTAGTACGATATTTACCGGGACACTTTTCACCACCACTTCCTGAGTGGTGTAACCTACATAAGAGACCAGCAATACCGGGTTTGAGGAATTTGATGTCAGGGTAAAACTCCCCGAAAAATCTGTAATTGTTCCTGAAGAAGTGCCTTTGAGCACCACACTTACTCCGATCAATGGATCGCCATTTACATCTGCTACTTTTCCTGTAATGCTGCCACTATTTGTCTGGGCTGCTGCAGGAAGAAGTATCCATGCCATCAAACTACCTGTAAGTAGGAAGTTGAGAAGAAATTTTTTCATGTTTAACTTCATGTTACATATATATTTAAGATTAATTTGCCGGGATTCGCTTTTTCCCGATACAAATATAGAAGGTAAAAAAATCCAAAAAACCGGATGGAACAGGATAGTAGTGAATTTAAAATAAATTTAAGCCTTAGTGCTTTATTTACAGTTTGTTGGGTGTGGTGAAGGAGAGGAAATTAGTAGTAACTTTAGAAAAATAAATATCCGGTTTAGTTGTTTCCTAAACCTATTCTCATGACTTTATCTTCAAATTCTTCTCTGTTTCCAAGGGCTTTATTACGCATTTTAGTGCGGTAGTTATATACAGTAGATAAAGAGCATCGCAAAAAATGAGATATTTTTACGCTGTCGGTAATGCCCAGACGAATTAATGCAAAAACGCGTAACTCGGTGGTCATCAGTTGCCCCTGTTTCAGCTGAAAGCCTTCGTCGTCGGAAAGGAGTTTCCCGAATTCCTCCACAAAATCGGGAAATAATTGTAGAAAAGTAATGTCGAAGTTATGGTAAAAATCTTTTAGTTCGTCTTCAATCAATTGATTTGATTTGATAAGGTGCATCATCTCATCGGTTTTTCCGGTGCCGGCAAGTTTATTGAGTGAGCGGCGGTAATTATCCAGTTTGTCAATGTATTCCGAACATTGATCCATATAGCGTCCGATATATTCTTCCTTGATGATATTACTTTCAGAAAGAGTTTCATTGGTATCTTTCAATGCTTTGTTGATGCGGAAGAGTTCATGGTTCAACTCATTCAACTGATCATTGGTTAGCGAAAGGTTTTTACGGGCGACAGCCAGTTTTTTCATTTGCCGGTAGATGAAGAAAACAGCAATCATCAGGGCAATGGATAAAAAGCTGATGATAAAAATAGTAATCATCATCAGTCGTTGTTTCGATAAAGTCTGGTGTTGATATGCTTTGTCCACAATGGGCATGATCTCTGATATTTCGATGGTTCGGAGTCGTGCGTTACAAAAAAGTGCATCCTCGAGCGAGCGGCGCGAGTAGAGGTATGCCCGGTCGATATCGCTATCCTCATAAAGCATAAAACTCAATAAACGTAGCGAAACATATTCTTTGGTTGCCGACTTCAGATCGTGGATAGCCGAGATGGTAAGCCATTTTTTTTCTTCCTCACGTTCTTTCTTTCCCCGGTAGGCCATTGAGATGCTGTAGGCAATCAAAGCTTTTTCATGTATATTTTCTTCTTTAATTGTCGGAAAAAAACTTTGCAACATCTGTAATGCTTCATCATAATGCTTATTTAAAATCAGCTGATCCGACTTTACAAGGATGTGCGGACTGGAGGAAGGTGGATTGGCTGTTAATAAAGAATCCCTGTAGGCATCTGTTAGCAGATCGTAATGTGCTTTTTCCTGCACCGATACGGCATAATCGGCCATAAACCCAAAAACAGTGCGGTTGATATGGAAATAATAAGCCTTCAAATCGGGGTAGGTCTGTATATCGACTGCTTCCAAAAGATCAACTGCTTCTTTATACATCCCAATGGTTCCCATGATAGAGGCTAAATTAAGTCGTGCATCGGTAATGTATCCCTGATTATTCAGTTTTTCGGCCAGTTGTAGTTTTTTGCGTGCATATACAAGGGCTGAATCAGATTTATAAGCACTGTATTCGTCAAACAGTTTTCCCGAAATATTAAATTGTTGCTCATACGAATCGGAGTATTTCAACAATTCCTTTAATGAAGCCAGCTTCTCTTCTTTCTGATTTGAGTAATACTGATGGTTTTCTACGACTTCATCCAGTTGGGAGATCAGCAGATTAATGTCGTTGTTGGAAGAGAATGCCGGTAGCATTAACAGAAAAAGAAATACCGGCAAGACAAGCTGTTTCATACGCATGAATTTTTTGGAACCGGGAGAAATTTCTGCAAATGTAGGAAAAACAATTTATCCAACATACTCATTCAGCCATTTAAAAAGATCAGCCTCCGGGTCAGTTCCCCGTTTTGTCGATTCTCATAAATTGAAGCGTGATATCAATCTTTTAATAGTCGCAACTTTTTTGGATTATGATTCAGGGAATTTTCTGATAGAAATAATTTTTAATCATAAATGTGAAATACAATATCGTAACTATCAATATGAAGTTAAATTGAAATGAAAAACAACAATGTTTCAAATTTACAATGATGGTGTGTCATATTTACATTTTTTTTAAATTCTTATATTTTCTAGATAAAAATATAAATTAGTATAATTAATTTCACATTTTAAAAGTGATGATAACTGTATTTTATAAAGAATTTAAGATTTTTAAAATATTGTAGATATTTAAATAAATAAAATTAAAATATCGGTTTGGTAGTAAAAAACAGAATTTCAAAATAATAAAAATCATATGAAAACAAATTCCAGTTTATGTATGCCGTTCAGGTTGAGCAATTTAATCTTATTTTTATTCCTGATTTTTTCGTTGCAGGTAAAAGCAGGTGCTGATTCGTACTTCTCACCAACGAACAGGGATCAGTTAAATGTCACACTACCTTCGGGCGTTAATGGTTATAATTATGTTGATTTTAGAATTTTTTCTCATACATCAACACCTTATTCTGACAGGATGAATTATATCACAATGTCCTATCAGGATGGTCAGGGGCCTATTGTACAATTCATGGCCTACGGAATGGCCGATTTTGATCATCCTTCAAATAGCAATTTCTTCTCATCGACTAATTTTGGGAACAGCGTTTCTACCGGTGTTGTAAGCTATCTGGGTTCTGTAAACGGTTCAAATACGGATTTGAGATATTTGAATTTTAGATGGTATTATCCCTCAAATCTGGGTGGTAAAACAGTAAAATTTCAGTGTAACTGGAAATGGGAATTGGATTGGTGGTGTTGTAGTAAATGGAGTTCCGGGATTGATAATAGTTTAAGCATTACTTTGCCCGCTTATAATCCGTCTCAGTTGTCAAATCCGCTACTGAAAGCAATTGACGGCTCAGCCGATGGCAAATGGTTTAATTTTAAATGGGACAGTTATGATGTAACACTTGGAAGCACTATACTGGAATTATACAGTGATAATACGTACACAACTAAAATTTATACCAGTCCTACAGCAACAGGAGTCGCAGGATCGGTAAATATGGCATTAGGTGCCTTAAATAAAGTGAATACGGTTTACCCACGCCTTGTTTTTACAACAGGTACCGGAAATGGTACAAAAGTGTACACTAAAAATATGAATCCGGTTAATGTAGCGGGTTTTCCAAATCCGGTACTAGGCACATGTAGCTTCGACCCCTGTACAAAAGCGACTTCTTTAAACTGGACTTATTCAAATCCGTCACAAGTAGATGCGAACTCCAAAGTGTATATTTATCGTAAAGTAAATGATGGGGCTAACTCAATATATACGCTTCTTACACCAAGTGGCTTAGGAATGAATGTCGTGTCGTACACTGATAATGATCCGGCATTGGCCTGGGATAAAAAATACACTTATATTATCAGAACGATCCCCAATATTCTAAATGCCACTTCGGTAAATTTTACTAAAACGGATGCACATACCTATTTGCCGGAATTATTAGTGAAAACAGATATATCAACCTCTCGTCTGACAATTGACTTTAGTAGCTTTACCGCTGTAGGCAATATTGCAGTAGTTTCACCAGCAAAAGCGGCAAATGCAGAAATAAGCTGGAAGATGACATGGTGTACTAATAATCCGGCTAATATTACTATTCGACGCATAAACCTGATTAATTCGCTGGATGTCAAGGATTTTGTTGTGGCCGGAAATTCGCTGAAATATGTCGATTATACAGCTGTAAACGCAGTGCCTTACCGATACCAATTGCAATTGGATAATAATGGTAGAATAGATACCAGTGCATGGAGGGACGTTAAAATTGTCGACAAAGCTAAATTTGTAAGTCTTACTACCTCAAAAGGAGTTTTAAATGACCGCATAAGGTTGTCATGGGAAATAGATAAGCCGCTTTTGAATGATAAATTTGTAATTTACAGGAAGATATACGACAATGGATCAAAAGTATTTAATTATGAAATGGTTGCCGAAAAGCAATCGTCTAATAAAATAGAAAATTGGGAGGATCTGTCCGTTTCTCCCGGAATATTATATCAATATCAGATTAAATCATATTATCAGCCTGCAACAGGGGATGCAGTGGAAGTGCTTACTGCGGATTCAGTGGGTTTAGGTTTTAGTCAGCCCATAGGAACAATAAGTGGTAATATCGTATTTGGTGCAGGTACAGCAGTCGGAGGAGTAAATGTATCGGTTGAGAATCAGGATATGGAACAGAAACTTTACAAAAGTATCGGGTTTAATAAACAGGGAACTCAGTTTGGCGGTGTTGCAAAGTTAAAAGCAGCAAAGCATGGTTGTATTGCCAATGGATTTACCTGGCAAGCCTGGTTAAAACCAGCGAACAGAACGCAGGTAAATGCATATATTTATGAGATGAGGAATGAGTATTCGATAAGACTGGATGGAAATGCCATAAAGGTTTATGTGAATGACAATTCTATAACGACTCCTCTTATTACCACTAATATAGGTGGTATTTCAGGTGATAAATTCTTCCATTTCTCATTAAGCTATAACAAAACGAGTCAATACCTGAAAACTTCGTTGAATGGAGTTGCAACAGACAGTGTTAAATTGACTACCGCTTATACCTGTAAGAATACAACAACTGCAGAGGCCAAATTAGCTTCGCCATACCTGTCGGCAAATGCTAATTTTGTGGGGAATATAGATGAGATGCGTTTGTGGAACAGAGCATTGACAAATGCTGAAATTCAAGCAAACTATGATCGCTATCTGGCAGGAACAGAATTGGATTTGATAGGTTACTGGCAAATGGATGAAGGTATTAATAGTTTTATTTTCGATAAATCGAACATTAGTAAAAGTTACAATGAGAATCATATTTCACTTGTTGGAGCTGTCACTTCGGATGCCGTACCTACCTTAGATCAATTGTCAATTAAAACAACTACCGACAATAATGGCAATTATATTATTCAGGGAGTTCCCTATAAAGGAAATGGCTCAACTTATCAGGTTGTACCATCATTGGGAACACATGAATTTGAGCCGGCCAAACAATTAATATTTATTGGAGGCACCAGCTCCGAAGTTCAAAGCAAAATCAGTTTCAAAGATATTTCTTCATTTAAAATAAGTGGTGATATCTTCTATGAAAATACCACTTATCCGGTTGAAGGAGTTGAATTTTTAGTGGATGGAAATACCTGTACAAGGGATAATGTAGTATTAGTTTCGGATGCCAACGGACATTACGAAATTGATGTTCCGATTGGGGAACATAAAATCACATTGCGCAAGAACGGGCATGTATTTGCCGATGCTAATGCCGACGCAACCCTTAAACTGGGCCTGAAGTATAATTTTAATGTGAATAAATCAAATATTAATTTTGTTGACCAAACAAAAGTAACATTGGTAGGCCGGGTTACGGGTGGAAACGTTCAGGAAACAAAACCTGTAGGATTCAACAGAAGTAAAGCCAATATAGGGACGGCAGTAGTTAAACTACAGCCTAAACTGAAACAGAAATATACCTTAAATACCTTACCTGATTCGTTGATTTATAATAGCAATGATAAAGACATAAAAAGTATAGCTAAAGTTAAGAACGGTGATGATATTATAAGAATAGTAACCGACCCTGCAAACGGGGAATTCTCTGTTCTGGTTCCACCTGTTCCAATGATAGTAACAAGTGTAAGTGCAGGCAGTTTAACCAGTGGCGATTTTAAATATGGAAATCTGCCTCCTGTTGATATGAATCCCCTGATTTCCAGCATTGACACTATTCATAACGGAACTAAAGTTGTTGATGGAGTTACCATTACAGCAATAGATTCATGCAAATACAACCAACGATTAAATATCACCTACATTTCGCCCAAAGCAGAATTCATTATTCGTGATAAAAATTATAGCTGGAAAGCTTTTGGCGATAGCTTGTATAATTATGTAGATCCTAACAACCCGGCAAACAATAAAACTTTATCGATGGTAACCCGAAATACCAATGGAAATGCTGTTTACAAGACATCTTATCCGGTATTTACACAGGGAAACTATTATACATTCGATATTGAAGCATACGAAAAGTACATTAACCCTGCTACAAAGGATAGTGACTTTGTGTATCTTAAAAATGCGTCAATCAGTATAGAAAACAAACTAAGTACAAAATCCGAAAAAACAGTTTATACGCTCGACTCTCTGGGTAGGTATACCTATAGATTTATGGTGGCAAATCCGAATATCGTTAGTCCCTATACAAAAGGAATGACAGCAAGTATTGAGCATAACGATGTTATAGAGCCCTGGACCGGAACTTTAAATGCGATAGTAACGGGAGCCGTACCGGTTGGCGGAGTCGATTTTGTGACCAAAGGACCCGATCAGGTAATTGCGGTTTTGCGCGACCCTCCGGGATCGAATAGTTATGCTACACTCGAAAAGGGATCAAGTGTGTCCAGCACCAAATCCTATACAGGTATTGGTAAAGAATCGACAGGCCATAAATTTATTGCCAATTTGGGAGGTGAACAAAGTATTGGCATTGGATTAATCATAGAAACTAAAAACAAACTGGATATCGGAGGAGGAATTGAACAATCGGTGGAAGGATCGGATGGTACATCGCGAACTGAATCCTATTCGTTTACCGAATCAATTTCCACTTCCTCTTCGACCGATTATATCGGAGCTAATGGCGATTTGTACATAGCCAATTCGTCTAATATCGGCTTT
>JAYFPP010000046.1:0-34115 GCA_034927635.1 Paludibacter sp. | reverse complement strand
TGTGGTAGTGATGGTACCTGTACCTGTAAGTGGATTTACTAAGGTAAATGGATAATAACTACCACTTTTCCCTATCGGGAAATTATAGCTTGTACCCGAAGACAGGCCGGCCTGCAAATATCTCAGTAATGGTCCGCTAATATATGAGGTAGCCGATCCACCAGTAATGGCCGATGCCGATGTATTGGTGATGGTTAGCAGATTTGAGCCCGTTGTGTTGACAACACCACTTTGCAATGAAAGAATGTTGGATACAGTTATGGCTTTTGATAGCGTAACTTCTCCGCCACTTTTATTGATTGTCAGATTATAGAAGGTGGTAGCCGAACTTCCTGAAATAGTCTGAGTTGTGCTTCCGTTCAAAATAACCGTTCCTGTACCCTGGGTAAAGGTGTTGTTTTGAACAAAATTACCGCCTAAAGTGAGTTGATAATTGCTTGTAACCAAGGGCCGACTGATGGTCAGGTTTTCATTTACCGTTGTTTCTCCTGAAAATGTTTTGGTTCCGCTTGTTCCAGAAATAGTTAAATTAGAATAGCTGGTAGCATATATATCTTGATTACCAGCCATATTGTAGTTTATTGTACTTCCTGTATTCAGCCCAATTGCTGAAAAGCCTGATGGGAAGTTACTCGTTCCACTGACATTGATTGTTCCTGTGGACGATACTGTCAGATTAGTTGTTCCTGATAAGGTATATGTTCCGGTGTTAAGTGTTCCGTTGATAGTCAGACTACTTGCCGATGCATCTGCTGATAAGGTTACAATGTGTCCGCTTTGAATAGTGGTAAGATTATGTCCGGAAGTTGGTACAGAAGTAGCACTACTCCATGTGCTGTTGTCGAGAGACTCCTGCCATGTGGTTATACTATTCCAGTTGCCGTTTTGTACGCTACGGAAGTATTTTCTGGTTGCCAAACTAAGTCCGGTCATTGAAATCAATGATGTACCTGACATGGTTGTGGTTGAAACATCAGTTATAGTAGAAGTGGGGATTGTACGATAACCGACAGCACTTTGAAAACCTAAATCGCTACTCGATCCACCAGTGTTGTATGATGCGGTTTGTTGATCCTGAATGGTCCAGTTACTGCCGAAATTGCTAATTGTTCTTGCAGTTGTGCTACTTGTTCGTACTGAATGTAAAATTTTTATAGCCAGATCACCGTTGTTTACAGTTAATCCGGGTGAAAAGGAGAAGGTTTGAATATTTGTTGAACCGTAATTGAAATTATTTGAATCAGTGATAGGATTTACCTGATAAACATTGTCGTAGACAGCTGCATAAACAAGATTTCTTCTTGTTGTGCCATCACTTATTGAAACAGATAAAGTGTTATTGGTTGCAGCATCAAGCCCAGCTTCATCTATATAATAAAGCTGGGTATGTTGGCGTGTATAATCCCCTAAATCACCGTTAACGGCAGTCAAAGTCTGGCCGCCATAACTTATACCTACAGTTCTTGTGCCGTTAGTACTTCTTGTTGTAGCGATTCCAACCACTAATATCCGGTGTTCACCACTTCCTGCCGGTACATTGTATGTCAGATTACCGGGGCTGGAAGTGCCATCATATAAGTTAGTCCAGTCGCTTAATGTAGTTACCTGTGCTGTCAGTACAACAGGCATAAAGGTAATTAACAACACAACTAACGACCTGATAAGATAGCGGAAACAACAAGATTTATTATTTTTCAATAAGATATTCATATCCAAATTTTGTTCGTTTAGGAACTAAAACATCGCTGATTTAGGATGCTTTTTGTAACCATTTCAGAAAAATTCCTTAAAATGTTCATGCAAAGGTACATATATTTTTAAATACAGCAAATTTTTAAGTTTTTTAACTTATGTCAAATCATACTTAAATCATGTCCTAATGATAATAATATCAGGATAATAGCGCCAACGAGTATCCTGTAATATCCAAACGCTTTAAAACCATATTTGTTCAGAAAACCAATAAAAAATTTTATAGCTGCCATTGCAACGATAAAAGCTACAACATTTCCTATTAAAAGTGTTGTCATATTGTCGGTTAGCATGCTTGCAGAAGCAGGATCCCTGACTAATTGTAAAAGTTTATATCCACCTGCTGCCGCCATGGTTGGTACTGCCAGAAAGAAAGAAAATTCCGCAGCATTCTTTCTGGAAAGTTTGGTAGACATTCCTCCCACTATAGTGGCCATTGATCGCGAAACGCCGGGTATCATAGCAATACACTGAAAAAAGCCGATTTTCAACGCCCTTTTCCAGGTCATCTCCTGACTTTCATCTGTTTTACTAAACCATTTGTCGACGTAGAGCATAAAGATTCCTCCTAAAATAAGCATGATAGCTACTACCCATATGTTTTCGAGTAAACTGTCGATAAAATCACCGGCAAGAAAACCAATAACAGCTGCAGGCAGAAACGCGATCAGGAGTTTCCAGTAAAAATCCAATGTCTGAAAAAATCGTTTCCAGTACAATACAATCACTGAAAGTATGGCTCCGAACTGTATGTTTACAGTGAATGCCTTGACAAATTCAGTACTTTCAACCGCTAATAGTTTTTGCGCAATGATCATGTGACCGGTTGATGATACCGGCAAAAATTCTGTTAATCCTTCAACAATGGCGATGATAATGGTTTCGAATACTGTCATTTAGATTTAGGCTTAAACAGAATAGCAAAAATAATGAACAAGAATCCGAAGAATGAAACCATAGGCCCCACTGTAATACGTCGCTGACTGAAAATGTCCGGATTAAATTCTGATACAGTTGAAGATCCTGTCATCAGGATAAAGCCGGTAACGATGATGATAAACCCGATAGCAATTAGTACCAGATTGATTTTGTCGAGCGTAAATTTTTCTTTCTTTTCCATGAGTAATAATTAATTTGAAAAGTTGATTTATGCAAAATACATGTCATTTGTTTTCATTCTGAGATATTTGCCAACTGCAAAATATGATGACAATGCGGTCAGTGTGATTCCCAGTCCGGTAACAATTAGTGCAACTTCAACAAGTGTTTTTGTTTGCAGGGCAAACAAATCGAGTCCGATTTCACTTTTTATGTAGATAATCAGTAATCCCAGCATTAAAATGGAAATAACCGATGCGAGCAGTCCGTTAAATGTTGCCTTAATAATATAAGGCTTACGAATGAACCAGGGTGTTGCTCCTACCAGTTTCATCGTGTTGATCAAAAAACGATTGGAGTAGATAGAAAGCCGTATCGTATTATTCATCAGGGTAATGGAAATCAGTAACAGAACTGTGGCAACAGCTATCAGTAGCAAACTAATGCGGGCAATATTGTCGTTTACCATGTTAACAATGTCCTTTTGGTAAGTAACACGGTTGATGCCATCGAAAACTTTCAGTTTTGATTCCAGCATCTCTACATCTTCATTGGTGGCATATTCAGCATTGAGTTTGGTTTCAAATGAGGCCATTAAGGGATTGTAACCGAGAAATTTCTGAGGATCGTCTCCCATGGTTTCAATATGTTCTTTCAGGGCATCTTCTTTTGAAATATATGTAGCTGATTTTACATATTTTGAATTTTTGAGAAATTGCTCAATACGTTGAACATTTGATCCTGAGATGTCATCATCCAGTATCAATGATAAACTGATGTTTTCTTTGATTTGAGTACCCATGTCGCGGGCAACAAACAGCAATAACGAAACCATTCCTATTAAGAACAATACCAGTGACATACTTATGGTAGAGGTCAAATGGATGTTTCCGATGCTGTATTTTCTTTTTTCTTTTTCTGAACTCATGATTATAACTTTTCCTGTTGGGTTGTGTTACGTTTTTTATTTTTCCAAATGAAATAAGCTATGAAGCTTAATATCAGTAGAATTGATGATGTAAGTGCAATGGTATTTCCAATGCTGTACGATTTGGGTTCAAATTTGAATTCAATTTCGTATGCACCTGGTTTTAACCGCATTGCCCTTAACAGATAGTTGGCTCTGAAATACGGCACCTTTTCTCCGTTAATATAAGCATTCCATCCTTTGTCATAATAGATTTCGGAGAAAATGGCCACTTGTTCTTTCCGGGCACTGAACTCATATACAAGATGATTCGGTTGGTAAGATTTTAAGCGTATGAAGGCTGTGCTGTCGGTACTTATTTGTTCCGGCAAGTCCTGCGCAAAACGTATATCGGCTACAAGTTCCCGCCTGGTGTCAATTTCTCCCAACAATTTCATTTCTTCATCTGCATTATTGACAGGTATTATCTTGTCGACCAGCCACGCGTTGCCGTTGGCATAGGGGTTGATCAGCGGCTGGCTGTTTGGATCCATGATGATGTATTTCATGTTCAGCATATTTAATACGCCCAATGTTTTTGCCAGAGAGTCAAACTGCTCAAAACTGCGGATAGCCGAGAATTTTTCGAGTTCAGGAGTAATCCTCATATTGATCAATTCCTGATACCTGCGTAGCTTGGCGGCATGATATCCACCGATATTCTTATGGAAATAGGAAGGGGAGGCATCATTGAAAATATTGACGGTAAGATTTAATACCCTGAACTGACTTTTATCCTGTAAAATAAATTTGTCTGCTTCGGAGGGCTTGATGAGGTTACTGAATGTGCGTTTACGACCGAAATTATCATCGTTCAGGTATCTTTTTGCAACAGGAACCAAATCAAGTAACATCAGAATACCTAATGCTGCTATGATCAGGTTATTCTTCCGGGATTTTTTGAGATAAAACCAGATGACTGCAGCCGCGGCCAGGATAAATATCAAAGATCTGAAAGCGTCAGCCTGAAGCATCGCTTTGCGGTCGGCCGGTAAAGTCTCTGTCAGGAAAGAAAAGTCAGCCTGATAGGCACTTGATAACTGTTGAGCAAAATACTGGTCGGCTTCTCCGTTCCCGGCAGTGAAAGTTCCTGCCAGCGAAGGGATTAATGCGAAAATAAGGGCAATGCCACCGGTGATAGCAGTGCTGATGAAAAGCGGCCGGATCAGTTTCTTTTTATCGGTTGCAGGATTGAAAAGCTCTTTCAGTGCAAGGATTGCAATTAAGGTTATACCGAAACCGGTAGCTACTAATATCATCGAGACCGTACGGAATTTATTGTACAGTGGAATATAGTTGATAAAGATATCGGTCAGCCACTGAAAATTCTTACCCCACGAAAGCATCAGTGTTAAGATAATCATCGGAATGAGCCACCATAAAATTCTTCTTTCAACAATAAATAATCCTAATACAAAAAGTAAAATGACAATAGCTCCCAGATAAACAGGTCCGGAAGTACCCGGTTGTGTTCCCCAGTAGAGGCTGAAGGTAGTGCCCTCCATTACTTTTTCAATATTGGCGCTGCCAAATTTTTCAGCAATCATTTCAGCAGTTTTGCTGTCGACACCTAATTTACCTCCACTTGATCCACCTTTAAAGTCGGGGATTAACAAAGTCATGGTTTCATCAATGCCATAACTCCATTGGGTAATATATTCGGGATTCAGCCCTTTCTGAGCATTTTGTTCGTCAGTAGTCAGTCCGTTGGAATCACCGCGCATGGTGTATTTTCCGTATTCATTGGTAGTCAAAAGAGAAGTGGCATTCATTCCCAGTGCAATTACGGCCGCAATTATCACCAATCCGGCAGACTGTAGAAACGATTTGACTTTCTTCTCCCTGATACTATAAACCAATTCAACCAACCCGAAAAACAACAGAATGATGAGGGTGTAATATAAAATTTGTATATGGTTGGCTCTTACAGCTAATCCCAAAAAGAAAGCCGTAAGCAGACTCCCCGCGATTTTATTTTGCCTGAAAGCGAGAAACACACTGCCTATTAAGGGAGCCATATAGGCAATCGTAATTGCTTTCGAAGTGTGTCCGGCGGCAATGATAATAATATTGTAGGACGCAAAGGTAAAGGCTATGGAGCCAACAATTGCCATCCATGGATTGAGCCTGAAATTCAGGAGTAAAATATAGAAACCTACCAAATATAGTACAAATAAAAATACAGTAGAAGGGAAAATATTGATCGTTTTTTCAACATACTTCAGCAGATTGTTCGGCTGGTTCATGGAAATCTGATAAGTTGGCATGCCACCGAACATTGAATTGGTCCAGAGTGTTACATCCTCGTGTTTCTCATTGTAATCAACCGTTTCTTTGGCCATCGACATCCAGCTTTCTGAGTCGTGTCCCAGTAATTGTTTGCCTTCCAGTGCCGGCTTAAGATAAGCGAAAGAGATGATAATGAATAAACTAACAGCAATCAGATGAGGCGTGAATTGTTGAAGGATTTTTTTATACATGAGTGATTATTTGTTTTTTAAGCAGATTTCGGGAAAAATCGTACAAAAATACATAATTTATTTTCAATTTGATGCTTTTAAAAGGTTAAATGTCCAAAAAAATTGCCTGTTAGTAAGAAGGTTTTAAACCGTAATTTATAGTTCTGTATCTTCAAAAAAATATGTACTTTTGCAAATTATACTCATATAATGGAATTGGATAATCAAAAAATTGAAAATATACGTAGAGATTTCCCCATACTGGAGGAAAAAATCTATGGCAAACCGCTCATCTATTTCGATAATGGGGCTACTACCCAAAAGCCTGATTGTGTGCTTTCTAAGATCGAATATGCTTATCATCATCTGAATGCCAATATCCACAGAGGGGTGCATTATTTAAGTCAGAAAGCCACTGAAGCACATGAGGAAGCGAGAACTTACGTCGCTGAATTTCTGGGTGCCGGCAAGCGTGAGGAAATTGTATTTACCAGAGGTACCACTGAAGCGATCAATCTTGTGGCTTTTTCGTTTGGAGAGGCATTTTGTGGCGAAGGTGACGAAATTATCATCTCCGTGATGGAGCATCATTCTAATATTGTTCCGTGGCAAATGCTTTGTGAACGTAAGAAAATGAAACTCCGGGTGATTCCGATGAATGAGGCCGGGGAATTGAAGATGGATGTTTATCGTGAGCTGATAAACGAAAGGACTAAACTGGTTTCAGTGGCGCATGTGTCAAATGTACTGGGAACGGTGAATCCTGTTGAAGAAATTGTTCGAATAGCTCATGAGAAAAATGTTCCGGTGTTGTTGGATGGTGCACAGGCAGTGCCACATATTCCTGTGGATGTAAATGAACTCGACGCGGATTTTTATGTATTCTCCGGTCATAAAATCTATGGCCCGACCGGTATTGGTATTCTTTATGGAAAAGAAAAATGGTTGAATGCATTACCGCCTTATCAGGGTGGAGGCGAAATGATTGATAAGGTCAGCTTTGAGAAAACCACCTATAATGTTCTGCCATTTAAATTCGAAGCCGGTACACCGGATTATATCGGTTCAACAGCCCTGGCAGAAGCATTGCGTTATGTAAAACAGTTGGGGATAGAAGAAATTGCTGCCTACGAACATAAGTTGACCTGCTATGCTATGGAAAGAATGTCGGAAATTGAAGGCATCAGGTTTATAGGAACAGCTACCCGTAAAAGTTCGGTAATTTCATTTCTTGTCGGAAATATTCATCCTTATGATATTGGCATGTTGCTCGATAAGCTCGGAATAGCGGTGCGGACCGGTCATCATTGTGCGCAGCCTTTGATCGATTTTCTCGAAATTCCAGGTACTGTAAGGGCATCTTTTGCTTTTTATAATACGAAGGAAGAAGTGGATGTTTTTGTGACTGCATTGAAAAGGGTAGTGACAATGTTGAGTTAATTACAGATTTTATAATTTTATATTTATATGACGATCAATCAGATACAGGATAATATTGTGGATGATTTTAATCAGTTCGACGACTGGATGGATAAATATGCCCTGCTTATAGATTTGGGTAATTCATTACAGCCGATTGATGAGAAATACAAAGTGCCGCAAAACATTATAGAAGGCTGTCAGAGCCGGGTGTGGCTTACCGCAGAAATGGAGGAAGGTAAAATTGAATTTAAGGGCGAAAGTGATGCAATTCTGGTGAAAGGGATTGTCGCTCTGCTGTTGCAGGTTTTTTCAGGGCGTACTCCTGATGAAATTATTAATGCTGATTTGTATTTTGTGGAAAAAATAGGATTAAGAGAACATCTGTCCCCAACCCGTTCAAACGGTTTGCTGGCAATGATTAAGCAGATAAAACTGTATGCCATAGCTTTCAAATCGAGAAATGTGTAGATGTGTAGATGTGTAATGTGTAGATGTGTAACACATTCTCAACTCTCAACTTTCAACTCTCAACTCTTAGTTTTCATATTATCAACTTAAATAGTTCAATCAGGTGTTACTTTCAAAAGTTGCTGAAGTTCTCGGATACAATGGAGAGATTGCTTCCGACAGGGAAATAGGATGGTTGCTGACCGATAGCCGGTCGTTAACCTTTCCGTCGGAAAGCTTGTTTTTCGCGTTGGTAAGCAATAGAAATAATGCTCATCAATATGTTTATGAGCTTTATAATCAGGGTGTAAGGTCCTTTGTGATAAGTGAAGTTCGCCCTGAGTATGAACAAATGCCGGATGCTTTCTTTTTATTGGTTGACGATGCCCTGAGAGCATTGCAACAGCTTGCAGCTTTTTGTCGCCGCCAATATCCGGTGCCGGTCATCGGTGTTACCGGCAGTAATGGTAAAACCATAGTCAAAGAATGGCTTTTCCAGTTGTTGCATGATGAATATAAAATTGTTCGTTCTCCACGAAGTTATAATTCACAGATTGGTGTTCCCCTGTCGGTTTGGCAATTGAAACATGATACGCAACTGGGTATCTTCGAAGCAGGGATTTCTCAGCCGGGCGAAATGAAGTTTCTTGAACCGGTGATTCAACCTACTATCGGTATTTTTACCAATATTGGCGATGCTCATCAGGAAAATTTTATCAGTACAGAACAAAAAATTGAAGAAAAAATCAGGCTTTTCCGTGAAGCTGAAGTGTTGATCTATCATGCTGATGATCCTCTGGTGGACGCTGTTATCCGTAATGCAGGATTGAAAGCAACATTATTGAGCTGGGGTCAGTCGGAAAATAATATTTTACAGTTGAAGGGAGTAAGAAAAGAACATAGCTGTACATCCCTCGATGTCAGTGATCAAAAGGTAAATTATACTTTTTGCCTGCCTTTTACCGATGATGCTTCAATAGAAAACGGGATGCACTGTATTGCACTAATGCATCATCTGAAATATAATTGGGAAGATATTAATTCCCGTCTGGCTTGTTTGGAAAACGTTGCCATGCGGTTAGAAGTAAAAGAAGGAATTAATAGTTGCCTGATTATCAATGATAGTTATAATTCCGATATTAATTCATTGAATATAGCGCTGGATTTTCTTAGCCAGCAGGCAGCAACAAAGAATCTCTCCAAAACCATTGTCCTGTCAGATATTTTGCAGAGCGGTCTGCAGCCGGATGAGCTGTATCGAAAACTTGCCGTGTTGATTCAGGCACGACAGATTAATAAAATCATTGGTATCGGAGAGGAAATATCAAGGCAGGCAAATGCATTCAGAGGAATGACACATTATTTTTATTTGTCAACGGAAGATTTTCTGCGTTCAGCCCAAAGTAATGATTTTAATCAGGAAGCAGTTTTACTGAAAGGGTCAAGGAAATTTCAGTTTGAATTGATTTCGCAAAAACTGGAGCTTATCGCGCATGAGACCACCCTTGAAGTTAATCTGAATTCATTGGTTGATAATTTGAATTATTTCAGGGCTAAATTGCGACCGGTGACTAAGGTGATGTGTATGGTCAAGGCTTTTGCCTATGGTAGCGGTTCGGTGGAAATAGCTAAAATTCTGCAACATCACCGGGTTGATTATCTCGCAGTTGCGGTGGCTGATGAAGGTGCTGAACTAAGAAATGCCGGTATCAGAATTCCAATTGTGGTGATGAACCCTGAAAAAAGCGCTTTTCCGGTACTATTTGCAAACAATCTGGAACCTGAGATTTATAGCTTTAAACTGCTGAAGGATTTTATTGATGCTGCAGGCAAACTGGCACTGACGGATTATCCGGTACATATAAAAATTGATAGCGGTATGCACCGGCTTGGTTTTGATCCTTCAGAGATTGAGCAACTGATTAAAATACTCCAAAATCAGAATCAACTCAAGGTACGTTCGGTCTTTTCTCATCTGGCAGGTGCCGATGATCCACGGTTGGACGATTTTACTCACCGGCAAATACGAACTTTCTCTGAGTGTGCCGATAAAATTTCAAACGCTTTTCCCCATCAGATTTTAAAGCATATCCTGAATTCTGCAGGAACGGAACGTTTTGCTGAATATCAGTTTGATATGATAAGACTTGGAATCGGACATTACGGTATCTCTGCATTACCCGATGTTACTTTGAAGCAGGTTAGTTCTCTGAAAACTATTGTTTTACAGATCAAAGAGGTGAAAGCGGGAGAAACGGTGGGTTATAACAGAAACGGTGTCGTGGATCAGAATAAAATGATTGCCATTCTCCCGATTGGTTATGCCGACGGTTTCGACCGTAAACTGGGGAATGGTGTAGGTGAAGTCTTTATCCGCGGGAAAAGAGCCGGGGTAATCGGGAATGTTTCAATGGATTTGATTACAGTGGATGTTAGCGGAATTGAGGCTCAGGAAGGGGATGTAGTTGAAATCTTTGGTATGAATATTCTTATTTCAGAAATAGCGGAAAAATTAAATACCATTCCATACGAGATACTTACGGGAATCTCCCGCCGGGTAAAAAGAGTGTATTTTCAGGAATAATCCATACTATATGATTGTTGCTCTGATAAACAATATATCTTCGGCCATTGCTGTTCTACAGAGTGCCTATGTATTATCCCAATCACTGAAGAAGCAGTTTGGAGTAATTGTTTCGCCGGCAAATATGGATAAGGCTGAGGTGCAACAATCACTATTGCAGGAGATCTTACTCAGGATGAACTGTCGCCCCGATCATTCATCCGTACAACCTGATGCTTTAAGCAGACTGAATGAAATTTGTAACTCACTCGAAGTTTCTTTTCTTTATATACAGCTTACTAATACTTCTTTCAGCCATGTCAGGAATAATTTAAAAGCTTGCCGTGAATTGCGGATTCCATATCTTTTTCATAAAGAAGTTTTCCCTGTAATCAATATGGACAAGGTGCTTGTTCCGGTAAATTTCCTTATAGAGGAAATTGAAAAAGCACAGTTTGCAGCAGCTTTCGGACGATTCTGCGGCTCATCAGTTACGCTTCTGCAGGCAAATGATTATGGATCAAAAGCGGCAACCAATGTGGCAAAAATCAAATCGGTATTTGACAAATTCGATTTTGAATACCAGTTGGTAAAAGGGGAAAAAGATAGTTTTAAAATCGAGTTTGATGCTTTAATCCATGCAGAAATGAATCAGTATGGATTGATCATAGCAAGTGCCTCCCGTGAATATGGGCTGGATGATGTGATTTTCGGACCAAAAGAATTACATTTGATCCGAAAAACAAACACTCCCCTGATGCTGATCAATCCACGGGCTGACCTCTATACGCTTTGTGATTAAAGAATAAACTATTCTTTCAGAAACTTTCTGATGATGTTTTTATTTTCAGTCTGTATATATACCATATAAATTCCTTTGGGAAGGAAGTTCAGGTAAATTTCCTGCGAACCTGAGCTATACAACACTTTTCCATCCAAATCGCATATGTCAACTTTTTTGATGTCATCGCCGCTGACAAATAATTTATTTGTTACCGGATTGGGATATAGTTGATAAATACTATTGGCTTCGACCTCATCAATAGCTGTGTTTAGGGGTATCCATTCTATGGAAATATTTGAGAAACCGTTAGTTGTTGCGGGATTGAGTGTTTGAATTGAAGTACCTTTGGTAAATGTAAAGGTTGCCAGATTTTGTACTGTACCATCATTGTCGGTCACTTCCATTCTTAGCTTATAGGTTCCGTCGGCAACTAACACTGATGAGCGGTTTTTACCATTCCAGGTGCAGGTGCGGGTTGCATGAGAATTTTGAGTCGCACCGGTGATGGCATCCACAGTATTATATGCAGATCCCGCAACAGTTGTTACTGCTTTCCATGTTTTTAAATGCTGTTTTCGTTCAGAAGCATATGCTAACAAGGTTTTTACAAATTTACCACTGCTGTCTTCTATCCACATTGCAACAATGTTTCTGGGATTATAAGTTGGAGTACTTGTTTTACTCGTTGTTGCCGATACTTTAAGAGTTCCATCAGTTTGAGCCTGCGCGCTAAAGAAGACAAAGATCAGTAAGAATAGAAAAAAACATTTTTTCATATAGATATTATTATTTAAATATTATTTAAAGCCGAATCCTAAATTTATACTGATATTAAAAGCATTGAAATCAGTGCTGCGTTTATATAAAGCTGTACGGAGTTCAATATATTTGAACATAAAAATGCCATGAGTATTAAATATGGGCTGTGAACGTAAAAGTCCGAAAGTCGGATAATACTTAAAACCTACTCCGAATTTGTGGGCATTCAAACCCGATAAATCATAGTCAGAAGTATAATAAGTTTCGCTTGACAAATGTTCTTTCATCGGTGCAAAATATTTTGAGGCTGTTTGTGTGTGATAACGATAGAAAGGCGAAACGGTAAATGAAGAGTTGATTTTCAGCGGAGTCTCGAATTCAACTGTGTGTGCGTTAATACCAAAGTCGTCGGTGTAATAACGGTAGTAAGTACGTAAAACCAAAAAATCCAGCGGGAAATAGTTCAAGCGTACGCCGAAGGGTATTTTTAAACGTGAAGAAGGCAGACGTTCAATATCCATTTCGAAATCTTCCTTATCGGCAAAATATACACTGTGAAAAGGAGTGGAAAGGAGTCCTGACATGTAGATTATTTCTGCTGAAACACCTATTTGAAGCCGTGTACTTAAAACCTGTGATAAGAAGAGTTGAGCATTATAGGAATAACGGTTCGGGTTGGTGAGTTTTTCATAACCTACAAAATCTCCCAGCCACATTTCAGGATATATAAGCTCTGCGCTGTTTTCTTTCCCCAGCCACTTATCAAAAAAAGCCTGACCGGTAAAATTTAATTCAGTATTTCCTTCGTTCCATTCTTTGGTATATGAAAAGCCGGTTGAAAACGACTGATAATCATATTCTTTTGAATAACCGGCCCTGATGCCATAGGTCTCGGAGCGTTTCAGGTTTTTGCGGTTGTAACTGAGTGTTCCGTAACCACGGGTGTCGTTCATCGATGCGGAAGAAACGTTCGAATCGATATTGTCAGACGATGCTGAAGTATATGCGTCGGCACCTCCGAATAAGGAAATGGCATTGACACTGTCAATCGGCACGTTGATAATAAATACATTGGCAAAATCAGTGAGTGCTTCTGTTCCTATGCCACCAGTTACAGCCGAGTTATTTCCATCCTGATTATAATAACTGCTCAGGAAGTTGGCTTCTATTTCGTTGGTGTTAGCTTTCATCTGATAGCCGGATGACAGTTTATTTTGCGTTGTATCAGATAAAGCACCAAAAAGCTCCTGTGAATGAAGTGTGTCGATGCAAATCGAAAGCGTAAGTAAAATGATTGTCCTTTTCATATGTGCATCATTATTTAGTTACAACCACAGCCGCCGCCGACTTTACCGCCGTTGGCTCCTGATGCACCTTCACGGTAGGTCTCGTAATTGGTTTCAAACATTTCAATTTTTTTTGCCGACAACTCCATTTCGGAGTCGTTCAGATACATCTTCTGGTAAGCCTTTACTGATACGCAACTGCTGAATGTCAGGCTGGCAAATAGAGCAAAGACGAATAAAATAAACGATTTGTTCATTTGTAATAATTTAGTTGTAATTTATCAGAAGTGAAAATATTATCGTTAGCATCTACAATTAAACATTCTACACCGTTTAGACGATTCACTAAATCAAGACCTTTCTCAACGCCGAGCACGCAGACGGAAGTCGCCAGAGCGTCCGACAATTCGGCATCGGGACAGATAATTGTAGCGCTTTTTATGTTAGTAATGGGGTAACCGGTTTTGGGGTTAATAATATGCGCGTAACGAATACCTTTTGATGTAAAGTATTTTTCATAATCCCCTGAGGTGACAATTGATAAGTCATTTAATCTGATCCAACCGAGTGTTTTATTCTTATCTTTCGGGTCGGCAATCTGGATGCTCCAGCCATCTTTATGGTTACTTTGTCCCCAGGCAATTAAATCGCCGCTCGCATTGACGAGTCCGCCGGTTACTCCGGGAATTAACTTCATAACAGACTTGGCACGATTGGCGGCGTAACCTTTTCCTATAGCTCCAAATCCTATTTTCATACCTGTTTCTTTCAGGAAAACTGTTTGTTCCTTGGCATCTAACAGAATATTTTTCCAGTTGATATGTATGGCAGCTTTTTTAACGGTAGCGCTGTCGGGTAATTCTTGTTCACTTCGGTCAAAATGCCATATCTTATCCATGGATGCAAATGAGATGTCGAAAGCGCCGTTGGTTAATTCAGAAACTTTTTTTGAACGGAAAGTAAGATCAAAAAGTTCCTTAACTACTTTAACCGGAGCTATTCCGGCCTGGTCGTTTATTATTGAAACCTGCGATGAAGGTAGCCACTCGCTGATCAAATCTTCAATACGGGATATTTCAGTAATACCTGCATCAACAGCCTTAATTGCTGTTGGTTTGTCAATAGCTATGGCTGTAATCTCAAACCTGCAGCCCATGAGTTTTAATATTCTTTTTTCAGAAAAAAATTCCTGAGCCTGTGGTTGTGTGACGAGCAAAAAAAAGAAGAACAATAAGGATGTTTTTCTCATTTTTTAATATTGGTTTTTGCAATCAGGCTTGCATATTCATCGATAAAAGCTTTGGGAGTCTGATGTTTATATGTTAAAGTTCCCAAAACTTTTCCCTGAATGTCTATCAAAACCAGATTGGGAAAAAATCCTGATTTGTTGTATTTTTCGGCGAGCAGTTCGTTTTGCTTTGTGAGTTCAGGAGATAATTTGTTTTTCGACTGCATAGGAAAATCAAGATAAAGCAGCGCAAACTGTGAGGGGTAATACTGCTCAAACTCTGTGCTGTGAAGAATTTCGGCTTTTAGCATCATACATGGCTTACACCAGTCCGATCCGGCAAAAACGAGTAAAATCGGAACATTGTTTTTTTGTGCATAGGCTTTTGCTTCAGAAGAATTTGAGAACCATGCAGTTGACTGCGATTGCATGTTTGCAGTGAAGAGCACCAATAAGGATAAAATCAATAATTTTGTTCTCATATGTGAACTGAATTAATTTTTGGCGACAAAAATAATTAAAATAATTACAAATATTTATTTGTAACTTTTTTTTTAACAGAAGAAGCTGTAAATGAAAGAAGAACAACTGATATTATTATTAAAAAAAACAGCATGATGAGAACTTGTCTGCATCATGCCGTTTTTAACTCACATCGCTGATGTTGTATACTATATTTAAACTCCAAGTGAAACTCTTGCAGCCTCAATCTTTTTGTTGGCGGCGGCATCGGCGGCATCATAACCGGCACGCGTTTTCATTTCTCCGCGAACTTCAATGTAGAACTTGATTTTCGGTTCTGTGCCTGAAGGACGTACCGAAATTTTTGTTCCATCCTTGGTGAAATATTGTAATACATTAGAAGTTGCAGGCATATCCAGATCGATAACCTCCCCTGTGACAGTGTTGGTTTGCTTCAGGGTTTTATAATCTTTAATAATCAGAATCTCCGAACCGGCCAGTTCTTTAGGTGGGTTTAGCCGGAAGTCATTCATGATTTTTGCAATCTCTTCGGCACCTGATTTACCTTTTCTTACAACAGAAATACCTTTTTCTTTTCCGTAGCCGTATTCGAGGTAGATGTCCTGCAACAATTCAAACAGGGTTTTACCATTGTCTTTTGCCCATGCAGCAATTTCTGCCATTAAGGTGCATGAAGAAACGGCGTCTTTGTCACGTACAAATACTTCCGGAAGGAAACCATAACTTTCTTCACCACCACCAATATATTCTTTGATGCCTTCATTCTCACGGATAACAGCGGCAATCCACTTGAATCCAGTGAAACAATCAAAGCATTCCACATTGTTACGTTCAGCAATTTGTTTTATTATTTCAGTGGTAACAATGGTTTTAACCACGTATTCATTTCCTTTTAGTTTACCCAGTTCTTTCCATCTGCGAATAAGGTAATATACAAAGATGAGGGCAGTTTGATTTCCATTTACAAGTATCCATTCTCCCTTATCGTCTTTAACTGAGATACCCATGCGGTCGGAGTCAGGGTCGGTTGCCATCACAAGGTCAGCATCTGTTTCAATCGCTTTTTTGATGGCCATATCTAATGCTGCCGGTTCTTCCGGGTTGGGGGAGTATACAGTTGGGAAATTGCCACTTACCACATCCTGTTCGGGGACATGGATGATATTCGTGAAACCATAAGCTTTCAGGGCTCTTGGAACCAGTTTAACGGCTGTTCCGTGAATCGGGGTGAAAACAATTTTCATGTCCTGATTTCTTTTGATCGAATCAGGAGAAAGAGATATTGTTTTAATGTTATCAATATAAATTTTATCGATTTCCTCACCTATAATTTCAATCAAAGAAGGGTTACCCTTGAATTTTATGTCATTAACATCCGTAATTTTCATTACTTCGCTGATCACATTTTCGTCGTGAGGTGCAATCATTTGTGCTCCGTCGTTCCAGTAAGCTTTGTAGCCATTATATTCTTTAGGATTGTGCGATGCTGTCAGAATAATTCCACTCTGGCAGCCAAAATGACGAATGGCAAAAGAGACTTCAGGTGTGGGGCGCAAATCTTCAAAAAGATATACTTTGATACCATTAGCTGAAAAAATATCAGCAGATATTTCAGCATATAAACGACTATTGTTGCGGCAGTCGTGACCTATAACCACTGAAATCTGCGGTAATCCGGCAAACTGAGATTTAAGGTAATTGCTCAAACCCTGGGTTGCAGCTCCCACCGTGTAAATGTTCATGCGGTTGGTGCCGGCACCCATGATGCCGCGTAAACCACCGGTTCCGAATTCTAAATCACGATAGAAGGATTCAATAAGTTCCGTTTTATCTTCTGCATTCATCATGCGACGAACTTCCTGTTTCGTTTCTTCATTATAGTTCCCGTCCAGCCATATCCGGGCTTTAGCAAGCACTTCATTTAATAATGCATTGTTTTCCATAAAAAGTCAGAATTTAATATGTTTGAAGTTGAAAATGTCGGTTGTTATCTCTGTAAACCGGGAACAAAAGTACAAAAAATCCAGTGTTTACAACTGACAAAATAGCAGAAATAATTAAAAAAAACTTAAGGGTATTAATTTTGTTATATGTGTAGGCGAAATAAAAATATTATCAATAAATTTTCTTTACTTTTGTTTGGAAAAATAATTTAACACAACAATATGATAGTCAAATATTCAGAGCAATTACATAATGTCCTTCAGTATAGTACGCAAGAGGCAGAGCGATTGGGAAATAACTATGTTGGTCCTGAACATCTTCTGTTAGGTTTACTTAGAAATGGAAAAGGTAAAGCCATAGAAATATTAAATAATCATCAAATCAACCTTTCGAAAGTAAAACAAACTATTGAAAGTCAGATTCGTACGGACAAAGAACCTGCGGGAGAGGATATTCCTGTACTTAAAAGTACTGAAAGAATCAAGAAAATTATGGAGTTGGAAAGCCGTTTTTTTGATACGGAACTGGCTGATACGGAGCATCTGTTATTAGCGCTTCTAAAAGAAAAAAATAATCTGGCGGTGGATGTGCTGAATGAGGAAAAAATTACCTACGATCAGGTCAGATCTTATCTGGAGTCGGCAAAAATTGAGGGACCGTCGATGGGAGCAGGGTTTCATGATGATGAAGATGAGGAAGATAATCCGAAAGCGCAACAACAAACCCCTGGTTCGGGTGCTGCCAAGCATTCCGATACTCCTGCTCTGGATACTTTTGGTGCCGATATAACCAAGGCCGCTTTAGAGAACAGGCTGGATCCGATTGTTGGTCGTGAGCGCGAAATTGAACGTCTTGCCCAGATTTTAAGTCGCCGTAAAAAGAATAATCCGGTATTGATTGGCGATCCGGGAGTTGGAAAATCAGCTATTGTGGAAGGATTGGCACTCAGAATTATCCAAAGAAGGGTGTCACGTGTGTTGTTTGATAAACGGGTGATTTCCCTTGATATGGCTTCGATTGTGGCTGGAACAAAATACCGGGGACAATTTGAGGAACGTATCAAAGCTATTCTGAATGAGTTGCAGAAAAACACCAACATCATTTTATTTATTGATGAAATACATACCATAGTTGGAGCTGGCGGAGCACCGGGTTCATTAGATGCAGCCAATATGTTGAAACCGGCCCTTGCACGCGGCGAAATTCAGTGTGTGGGAGCCACAACGCTCGATGAATATCGTCAGAGTATTGAAAAGGACGGAGCATTGGAACGCAGATTCCAAAAAATAATGGTTGATCCTACTTCACCTGAAGAAACTTTGCAGATATTGGAAAATATTCAGGACAGATATGAATATCACCATAATGTAAGGTATACTCCGGATGCAATAAAGGCCTGTGTGAGATTAACCGAAAGATATATTACCGATCGTTGTTTCCCCGATAAAGCCATTGATGCACTGGATGAAGCGGGCTCAAGAGTGCACATCGGTACCGTTTCGGTTCCTGTTGAGATTGAGGAACTGGAGAAAAAAATTGAGGAATTAAAAAAAGAGAAGCTGAGAGTGCTCGGCGAGCAAAAATATGAATTGGCCGGTCCGATCCGTGATCAGGAAAAGCAATGTCAATACCAACTGGAAGATGCTATCAAACGCTGGGAAAAAGAATCGCAGTTGCATCCGGAAACAGTAGATGAAGAGCAGGTGGCTGAAGTCGTTGCGATGATGTCGGGAATTCCTGTGCAAAGAATTGCTCAGGCTGAGGGTCTGAAGCTTCGTCAGATGAAAGAAGATCTGATAAAAAAGGTGATTGGTCAGGATGAAGCTGTGAATAAGATTGTTAAAGCCATACAACGTAATCGTATCGGGTTGAAAGATCCGAATAAACCCATCGGGTCATTCATCTTTTTGGGCCCGACAGGCGTAGGAAAAACCCATCTTGCAAAAATTCTTTCCGAATTTATGTTCGACAGTCAGGATGCCCTCATCAGGATGGATATGAGTGAGTATATGGAGAAATTCTCTGTATCGAGACTTATCGGAGCACCTCCGGGATATGTGGGTTATGAAGAAGGCGGTCAGTTGACAGAAAGAGTTCGTCGTAAACCCTATTCTATCGTATTGCTTGATGAAATTGAAAAAGCACATCCCGATGTGTTCAATATTTTGCTGCAAATTATGGATGAAGGCCGTTTGACGGACAGTCTCGGCAGAAGAATAGATTTTAAAAACACCATCATTATCCTGACTTCCAACGTGGGAACACGACAATTGAAAGATTTCGGTAAAGGAGTTGGGTTTAATATGACATCTGATTTGGAAATGGATTCGGAATTTTCCAGAGGAGTTATTCAAAAGGCTCTTAACAGAACCTTCTCTCCCGAATTTCTGAACAGGGTGGATGAGATCGTAATGTTTGATCAGTTAAATAAAGAAACCATCAGGAAAATTATCGATCTTGAATTGAAAGGTTTGTTTGGTCGCGTAATCAGTATGGGATATAAACTTGAACTAACTGATGAAGCAAAAGATTTCATAGCAGAAAAAGGATATGATGTGCAATTCGGCGCACGGCCGCTGAAACGTGCTATTCAGCGTTATCTTGAAGATGAACTCGCCGACATTGTGCTCTCAGGAGAACTTCATGAAGGTGATACTATCCTTATGGAACTTAATGAAGCAAAAGATGGTATGAAAGCAATTGTGAATAAAGCTAATATCGAATAGCGATGAGCTATTAGCTATTCGATATTAGCTATTCGTTATACCCACCGCTTTAACTCATTATACAGCCGTTGAATAGGTAACCCCATCACATTAAAATAAGATCCGGTTATTTGTTCGACGGCTATAAACCCGATCCACTCCTGCACTCCATAGGAACCGGCTTTGTCGTATGGAGCGTAGTGCTCTAGATAATAATCAATTTCTCCTTCATTAAGATGAGCAAAACGCACTTCTGAGGCAGTGTGAAAAGTTCTGCGGCGCGTTTTTGTTGTTATGCATACTCCGGTGATTACCTGATGGGTTTTTCCCGAGAGTTGTTGGAGCATCTTTCTTGCATTTTCTTTGTCGGAGGGTTTTCCCAAAACCTTACCTTCGAGCAACACAATGGTATCGGCAGTGATTACCATTGTATCGTCGTTAAGCATGTCACTAAATGCATTTGCTTTTTTTTCGGCAAGGTACATAGGGATTCCTACGCCTGTCATTGAGGACGGATAACTTTCATCTACATCTTTTGATATTACTTCAAAAGGAATGTCAATCCCTCTCAGCAGTTCTTGTCGCCTCGGTGAGGCTGATCCGAGGATGATACGGTATTTTTTGAGATTATCCAGCATAATTAGTTTGAGTTTTTCGTGTATTTTTTTAAGTCTCCAGTCTTCGGTCGACAGTCAACAGTCAATAGTCCGCCGACTGTTGACTGTTGACCGTTGACCTTCGTATCAGGCTTTATTGAACCGTAAAGATATTGAACATGCTTATTCCATATGTTTTTGCAAGCATATAATAAACAATGAAAGTATATAATAATCCTGTAAGCATTATGAACTTTGTTAAAGTAGAAGCCTGATGGTAATCATATGGTTTTTTTGCTTTATATGTCAGATAGGACAATGCCACCAAAGGAAGTACGATGCCATAAATCAGATATTTTAATGTAACCGTTTCTTTGAACGGAATAAGATATATCGATGTAGCAAAAAGTAAAATTATGGTGGAAAAGATTAATGTCCAGATAAAAAATTTTGATTTTTGTATTCCCCAAACAATAGGCATCGTTCGGCATTCAAGTTCTCTGTCACCTTGAATATCTTCCATATCCTTGATGATTTCGCGAATCCAGGTGAGTAAAAAAGCAAAAAAAGCAAATCCACCCGTCCATCCATAGATTTGTTGAGGAATTTCGGTTTCGAAAATCAGAAAACCGAATTTATTTTGAAGAATAACCATTTCGGTGATGCCAACAATGAAGACTGAAAGTCCGGCAAGAAAAGCGACAATGATATTGCCAATGATAAGTTGGCGTTTGTAACTTGCTGAATAAAACCACAATAGTCCTGGTGTGGCAATAAAAATAAGTGCAAGGGTAAAACTCCCGAGAAGCCACGCCAGCGAAATCCCTGCGATGATACCCGTGATGGTGAGTACCTGATACAATAACATTGCTTTTTGTTTTGGAATGAACCGGCCAACCAGTTGTTTCTCGGGTTTATTGATGGCATCGATTTTCAGATCGAAGTAATCATTTAACACATAGCCACCTGCCGCTGTAAGGATAGTAGCCGTAGTCAGTAAAATATATAGAGAAAAAGAACCGTAGTTGTCAATACCATTGATTTGCAATAAGGGAACAATAATAAATTGAATTATCATCCATTGAATTAACAGGATAAAAAAAAGGTTTTGAACCCGGATCAATTTTAAATAATTCCACATAGGGTACTGCTTTTTTACCGTTTCAGAACATAACCCCTACAGTGAATAACATATTTCCGCTGAAAATTTCCGGAACAGGTGTCCCTGTATATCTTCCCGAAAGGATGTATCCATCTTTTGAAGCAATACTGGCAACCGAACTTTTATAATTGATTTCTCCGAAGATCCGGTATCTTTTATTCGTGTTGTAGGAAGCTCCGAATCCTACCTGATAGTTAAGTAAGAAAAGGTTGGAGTAACTGTTGAACGAGCTTTCGGTGTCGCTGTATTGGGCGCTACTTGCCCGGTGCAATTCTTTTGAACCGATTCTGTATCCAAAACTCAATCCACCTTGCGTATAATATGTCAGATTGTCAACAGGCAGGGTTTTGAATTTCAGATTCAACGGAATTTCAAGGGTATACTGTTTTATCAGGTAGTTATTTGTCGTGGTAATGTCGTTCATTGATGCACTGTCGAAAACGTAAGCACCCGGCATATTGAAATTTAGCCCTGATGTAATTGACATTAAATTGTTTAAGTCATATTCAGCAAGTAATCCCAGACCGCCAGTGATGGTGGCACCATCGGTTTGAAGGTCGTCATGTGTCACGTTAGCCCAGGAAATCGTCGGACTTAAACCAGCTCCGAAAGAAAATTTACTTTTTTTATGAAGCGTTGTAGAATTTATGGTTGAAGAGTTCTCATCTGTACTGGTTGGGAGCTGGGCAAAAACTGCTGTGCAAAATAACAAGCTGCATGCTAAGAATATATTACGCATAAGAATCAATTTATTGTTTCTACAAAAGTAAAGTATTTTCTATGAAAAAAAATCAAAGAATTCGTAAATTTCTGTATCTTTGCCAAAATCATAAACTGTTTACCTGATTAATGTACAAAACTTATCTTCGTCTGATACTTGCATTTATTGTTTTGTTGCAGTTAACATCGTGTGTTACTGCAAGGAAAGTGAATTATTTGCAAAAACCCGATAATATTATTCCCACATATAAAGACAGTTTATCCTACAGTGACTATTTGTTAAGTACAGGAGATAAAGTCTTTGTGAGGGTATATTCTACACAGGAAGAAACAAATACAATTTTTAATGGTCCGATAAATCAGCTGATGTCCACGAATCTGGATGGAACCAATCCGGGTCTTGACTTATTTGCCTATACTGTTCAACCCAACGGAAGCATCCTTTTTCCAATGATCGGGGAAGTAGCTGTTGCTGGCATGACTGTCAGAGAGGCTACGCGGGCACTGGAACAGGCAATTACCCCTATTTATAAGTTCAGTTCAGTTGAAATTAGGTTAATAAGTCGCTATTACAGTGTGATTGGTGGCCGAAGATCAGGGCGTTATCCGATATCGCGTGAAAAAATTAATATTTTCCAGGCCCTTGCCCTGGCGGGTGATATTGGCTCCTTTGGTGATCGTAGCAGGGTGAGGATATTGCGTGAAACCGAAAATGGAACAGTCATTAAAACTTTTGATATTCGAAGTGAAGACATTCTTCATTCAGAGTATTATTATATTCAGCCGAATGATGTGATTTACATACAAACAATGGACGAACAATTTTTCAGTATACTGAATTTACCGTCTTTACTTGCTACAATAATAACAACATTCTCGATGGGGGCTTTTATTTATAACATAGTGTTACCTCCTGCATCAAACTAAAGTAAGGCTATTCAGGAGAAAGATGTCATGAGAAAAATTAACCTTATAATATTTTTAACAGCGATAATTTTATTGCTTAGTTCTTGTTATAGTTACAGGAATACAGGTTTGCTGCAGGTGAACAATAATAAACTTCCTGAATATGAGCAGTATGAATATGCTGATTATAAAATCAGGGTGAATGATGAGGTAGTTTTCAGGCTAATAACATCCGATGAAAATTTTTCAAAACTAATCTCAGGTAATCAATCAATCAGTTCATCACAAAGTCTCAATTCATATCGCGTTTTTCCCGACGGAACCATTGATCTGCCTTTCGTGAAAGAAATTCAGGTTGCAGGATTAACTTTTAATGAAGCATCTCTGGTGATTGAAAAAAAATTCAGGGAAATGATCCCTGATGCCGCCATCAAATTAACATTGGCAAATAAAACATTTACCGTCATTGGTGAAGCCGGAACAGGCGTTTATTCAATTTACAAGGATAAGCTGACATTATTTCAGGCCTTATCCATGTCGGGAGATATCAATTATTCGGGAGATTATAAGCAGGTAAAGATCTTGAGGGAAACTGATGAAGGAACAGAGGTGCTGAGTTTTGATATTCGTCCGGCCAGCATCGTCAATTCAAAGTATTATTATGTTTATCCCAACGACATCATCTATGTTCAGACCGATCCTTCAGGTTTTTATAAAGTGGGTAATTATAGTTCGTTTATTTCATTAATATCATCATCATTGAGTTTATTGTTCACTACATTATATTATTTCAGGTGATGTGATTAAAGATATTTGCAATTGTTTCAACTGACGATTAAATTTGCAATTAAGTTATGGAAGAGGAAAAGAAAAAGATAGATAAGGCGGGTTTTCAGGATGAAGAATCGTCATTTAATATCATGGAGTGGGTCACGCTCTTTGTCAGTCACTGGTATCTTTTTGCAATTGGATTGGTTATAGCACTATCATTGTCATATCTTCAAAACCGCAAATGGTTGCCTGAATATAAAACCTCAGGAACTGTTATTATTGATGAAAGCCGTTCGACCATGAACAGTGCTCAGGTTTTAATGCAGGGATTCGGCATTCAGGAGAGCTACCGTAATGTAAGTAATCAGGTAATTATGATAGGTTCCAACGACTTGTTGGGTCGTGTTGTTGATAGTTTGCCCAACCTGCAACTTGAATATATCTCCAAAGGAAGGTTTAAAACCAGAAATTTGTATGACTGGGCACCTATTATCATTCAAACAGATTACGTTTCGCCGGATGTGTATGAATTATTATTCAAAATAAATATCAGTTCAAGTGGCGATATAACTATTACCGAAGAAAATGATAACCTCGCCAAAGGATTCATTATAAAAGGGAAAATAGGTCAGCCTATACAGCATCGTTTGTTCTTTTTGACGGTTAATCCGGTCAATGATGATGTCCGTGAAGTGGAAATGTATTTCAGATACCGGGCAAGAGAATCATTAATTTCAGAATTTTCTTCCAGATTACAACTGAATTATGTGATGGAAGGCTCTTCTGTACTCGAAATCTCACTCTCCAGTGAAACTCCTCAGAGGGATGTTGATTTTATCAATAAATTGTGCGACATATACCTTATGTCGAATCTGGAAAGAAAAAATGATGCGGCAACAAAAACCATCAACTTTATTGATGAACAGTTGATTAATGTATCTAAATCCTTGTCCAGCTCTGAAGATAACCTTACAGATTTCCGTAAAAGAAATCAGATTATTGATGTGGGTAGTTTGTCGAATGAGCTGATGAGTAAAGCTACTGCTTATGATAATGAACTCAATCAGGTAAGGTTAAAAGAAACCTATCTGGATTATCTCTCAAAATATATCAAAACAAATCTTGACGAGGGTTCTATTGTGGCTCCTACCAATCTGGGGTTGAATGAACCTATGCTGATGTCTTTGGTAGAGCAAATTAACCAAATGATAATCAAAAGGAGCGAGCTTACTGAAAAAAATATGTTTTACAGTAAGTATACACAGGATATTAATAATGTCAAGCATGCTATCAACGAAGTAGTGAAAAATATGCAGACATCCAATAAAATTCAGAAGAAAGACTTGGATCGCAGGCTTGGTGAGGTTGAAAAACAGATTCAGCAATTACCTGAAAAAGAACTTGAAATGATAGGTATTGAACGGAATTATCGTATGAACGACAGTTATTATACGATGTTTCTTCAAAAAAGAGCAGAGGCGCAAATCCTGAAAGCTTCGAATACACCTGATAATAATATCCTCGACCGTGCAAGAACAACTTCGGTTACTAACAGTGGTGATAAATCAAAAATAACAATTACATTCCTGGTGTTGGGTTTATTGCTACCTGCTGCTTATGTAGTTCTGAAAGAGCTGCTTAATAATACCATACATTCGAACAAGGATGTGGAGAGATATTGTTCATTCCCACTGATTGGTATGGTTCGGCATACTTCTTCCGAAAGTCCTTATGTTGTTACCAATAATCCAAGATCGTCGTTCACCGAAATGTTCAGGATTATCAGAACAAGAATTGAATTTCTTGCTAAACGAAAGACGGATATCACGATTATGGTGACATCCTCTGAGTCCGGTGATGGGAAAACCTATTTCAGCATTAATCTTGCCTGTATCTATTCAATGGCAAGTCCTAAAACGTTGTTGATTGATATGGATATTCGTAAGCCGAGCCTTTACTCACGTTTGGGTTGCCAGAATACAATCGGTGTTTCAAATTATCTGGCAAATCAATGCACGCTCGATGAAATAATTACCCGACCACCCAATGCCGGTTTTGATTTTATTACTGCAGGCACTGTTCCACCGAATGCCGGTGAGTTGATCCGGTCGGATAATTTAGTCGAAATGATCAAAGAACTACGCAAAAGGTATGAATTTATAATTGTTGATACAAGTCCGATCGGTATTGTCGCTGATGCGTATTCTTTCGCGTCGCTTTCCGATATCAATTTGTTTGTGATCAGAAGTGGCAAAACAAATAAAAATTTTGTTAAAAACCTTTCGTCGCAACTGAATGCAGATAATGTCACACATTTCTATTCAATATTGAACGACGTGCAGGTTCATACCAACTATTATTCACAATACTATTCCAGAAGATATGCTTATGGAAGCAGTAAACAGTATGGTTACAGCTACGGATATGGTTATGGTTACGGATATACTGCTTCTGGTAATAAGAAAAAGAAGGAAGGATCTGATACTTACTTCCAGTACTATCAGGATGATGAAAAGGAAATATAAGAATTTAATTGCTGATAAATGAAAATTGCAATTGTAGGTACCGGTTATGTGGGACTGGTGTCAGGGACCTGTTTCGCTGAAATGGGGGTGGATGTTACTTGTGTGGATGTGGATGTTGAAAAAATAGAACATCTTAAGAAGGGTATTATACCAATATATGAACCAGGACTGGATGATATGGTACTCAGAAATCTGCATGCTAACCGCTTACACTTTACAACAAACCTGACAGAAGTTCTGGATGACGTACAGGTAGTGTTTAGTGCCGTTGGAACCCCTCCTGATGAGGATGGCAGCGCTGATCTCAGATACGTTCTTGATGTGGCAAAAACTGTCGGGCAACAAATGAAGAACTATGTCCTTTTGGTAACAAAGAGCACGGTTCCGGTTGGTACAGCTGCTTTGGTCAGGGATGTTATACAGCAGGAGCTTGATAAAAGAGGCGTTGTTATTGAATTTGATGTGGCGTCGAATCCTGAATTTTTAAAAGAAGGTGATGCTATCAGTGATTTTATGAGTCCCGACAGGGTAGTGGTTGGGGTAGAGAGTGAAAGAGCAAAGGAACTGATGTCCAGGCTTTATCGTCCTTTTCTGCTCAATAATTTCCGTGTTATCTTCATGGATATTCCTTCAGCTGAAATGACCAAATATGCTGCTAATGCGATGCTGGCAACCCGGATAAGTTTTATGAACGATATCGCCAATTTGTGCGAATTGCTGGGCGCTGATGTTGGCATGGTCAGGAAGGGAATTGGTACGGATGCGCGCATTGGAAGTAAGTTCTTGTATCCCGGTTGCGGCTATGGAGGGTCCTGTTTCCCGAAAGATGTAAAGGCGCTTATTCATACAGCAAAGAAACACGGTTATGATCTTAAAGTGCTGAATGCAGTGGAAGAAGTGAATCAACATCAGAAATTGGTGTTGTTTAATAAACTGATGAAATACTTCTCACAGGATATTTCAGGGAAAACAATTGCAGTGTGGGGACTTTCATTTAAACCTAATACCGACGATGTCCGCGAAGCTCCTTCTTTGGTGTTGATTGAAAATTTACTGAAAGCGGGCGCAAAAGTAAGGGCTTTTGATCCCGTCTCGATGCCTGAGGCTAAAAAGGCGATACACCGGCTGATGCCTGATTTACCATTGGATAATATCTGTTTTGCAAAAGATATATATGATGCAGTGCTGGATGCGGATGCCCTTATGCTCGTCACCGAGTGGAAAGAATTCAGATTACCCAGTTGGGGAGTAATCAGAAAAAGTATGAAACAGGCTTTAGTGCTCGATGGCCGAAATATCTACGATAAAAAAGAGTTGCAGGAATCAGGTTTTGTTTACGAAACAATTGGCTGAAACTTATGACAATTACTGAACCGGCAATAGCCGGTTTTTTGTTAAATGTCTGAATTCCTGTTCGAAATTAGGGGTGAAGATATTTTTATCCAGCAGGTCATTAATCTCCTTAAAACTCCAGAATTTTCCCTCAGAAATTTCCAGCGGATCCACTGTTATTTCACCATCGTAAATGGTATAGTAACTGTGCACTAATTCCGCTTCAACTTCCGAGACAAATTTATATCTGAGCATAAATACAGGGGAAAACTCCCTGATCCCTAGTTCTTCACGTACTTCCCGAATAAGCGCATCAGATATTTCTTCACCGTAGTCGACATGGCCTCCCACTGAAGTATCCCATTTGTCGGGCTGAATATCTTTTGTCGGCGCTCTTTTTTGTAAAAAAAGTTTGCCTGTAGAGTTGATGACATGCAAGTGTACAACGGGGTGCAGTAAGAAACTTCCGGAGTGACATTCTTCGCGGGTGGCTTTCCCGGTTACTTTCCCGGTTTCATCTACCAGAGGAAATATCTCTTTGTCCATTTTTTTTTATTGCAAATTTATCAATAATTTTCACATGATGGTATGTCAGTTTTTAACAATCATCAAATAGGATAAGTTCATTTTGTTATTGTACATTTTTTAGTACTTTTGCATGATAATGCTGTTTGAGTTATGTCAAACAAATTTATAGAACGACAAACGGATCCTCTGTTAAATAATAGTATGAAAAACTCAGAATCGCCATTGTCGAATTGCCATGTCAGCGAATGTTTCAGGCATTTGATTTTAAAAAAAAATGACTTAGAGAAATACTATAATGCCGGTGTTATCGTTTATGATATCATATCAGTTATTAATAGATAACGGGACGTTAGCCATCAGTCAGAGAAATTTCTCACAAAAGATTAAATATATGAAGAGATGTACTTTGTTTCTTGTTTTTTTTGTATCATTAACCGCCATATCAGCACAGAATATTGATATCAGCAAACTCACACCTCAACAAATTGCTGAATATAAAAAATACTCCGGATCAGTTAATCAGAGTAATACCTCAAAACAACAACAATTTGAGTTGGACGAAAGAACCTTTGTTGCAGATTCCCTGAATTTTGAAATAAAAAACAGGGAAGACGAAAAAATGCTGAAAGTGTTTGGTGCCAATATATTCGACCGGACAAAAGTAACGTTTGAGCCCAATATCAATTTACCTACTCCGGTAAATTATCTGCTTGGAACCAATGATGAAGTTTTAGTGGATATTTCGGGTCTGTATGATGTAAGCTATAAACTTAAAGTGTCGCCTGATGGATATATTCGAATTCCCAATGCCGGTCCCATCAAAGTAGGAGGAATTACTATTGAGAGGGCAAACAGAGAAATTCGAAATGAATTATCAAAGTACTATACCGGAATCTCTTCGGGTGAAACTAAAGTGAATGTTACATTAGGAAATATCCGGAGTATTCGTGTGTCCATCATTGGAGAAGCATCTTATCCGGGCACTTATACCTTACCATCACTAGCTACTGTTTTTAATGCTTTATATGCTTGTGGAGGGCCCGGAAAGATCGGTTCTATGCGCAATATCAAAGTCGTCAGAAATGAAAAAACAATAGCAAAAGTTGATTTCTATGATTTTTTGATGACAGGCAATCTTAAAAATAATGTCGGTTTGCAGGACAATGATGTTATTATCATTGAAGCTAATCAATTAAGAGTAATTATCGACGGAGCCATCAATCGCAGAGGAATTTATGAAACCCAGCCCGGTGAGTCGTTAAAAGATTTGATTAACTATGCAGGCGGATATCGTGAGGATGCTAACCGATCTTTAATATCGGTTTTCAGATACAACGGTAACAGGCGTACAGTGGTTGATATTCCTGAAACGTATGCTTCAACGAGTTTAATTAAACCCGGGGATTCCATTTTTATAGCTAAAGTAGAGGATATCTATGATAACAGAGTTGAATTGTCAGGCGCAGTTCGTCGTCCCGGTGGTTATGCTGTTGATGAAGATTTAACAGTGAAAAAATTGATAGAGAAAGCAGGAGGTGTAACAGATAACGCCTTTATTAACATGGCTACCATCATTCGTCAGAAAAGCAACCAGATACCCGAAGTGATCAGTTTTAATCTGGGTAAAGTGTTGAAAGGCGAAAGTTCAGATATCTCCCTGATTAATAATGATTCAGTGAAGATTGATTCGGTGAGTAATTTTATGGAAGAACAATTTGTTACCATAGAAGGAGAAGTTATTAATCCCGGTAAATTTCAGCTGAAGGAGAAACTTACAGTTAAGGATTTAATCTACAGAGCCAAAGGGTTTACTGAAAAAGCCTCCACTGAGAATATCCAGTTAATAAGGATCATTAAAGATCCAAAAAAGATGGATGGTGGAAATAAAACGTCTTTGAATATTAGCTTTAAACTTGATAAGGATTTGAATATTGAAGAAGGCACCGGTGATATTGCCCTTGAAAATGGTGATCTGGTTATTGTAAGACCCGTCGAAGGAATAGAACCGATACGTATAGCATCAATAGAGGGAGAAGTACGAAATCCCGGATTTTACAACATCGAAAATAAAAATATCAAGGTTTCCGATTTGATTAAAATGTCGGGAGGTTTTACCAAATATGCCTTTGTAGGAGGTGCCTATTTGATACGTAACGAAAACAGGGGTGCCAGTGAGAATTCAATGAATAATATTCTTAGCAGGAACCTTCGAAAAATACTTCAGAGTTCTTCAGAAAAAGATATTGATGTGGCTGTTCTGAACAAAATGAAGGTGAATAATGTACAGGAACTGAATGCTTTGGATACCATTTCCAGTATGGCAAATTATAAGGAAATTCAGGATTTATTGAATTCAGAAGGCGTGGTTTCACTTAATCTGAATGAGATAATAAGGGATCCCGGAAGTTACAGGGATATTTTAATTGAAGACGGAGATGTATTGTTTGTACCAAAGAAGTCGCAAACTGTGAAAGTGATCGGAGAAGTGATGTATCCGTCCTTTGTAGTGCATGCTACCGGAAGAAGCCTTAGAGAATATGTTACGGCATCAGGAGGATTTTCAAACAAAGCGTTAAGAAAGAATACTTTTGTATTGCATCCCAATGGCCGTGTAATCGGAACGCGTTCGTTTCTGGGTTTTAAAATCTATCCAAGTGTTGTAGCAGGTTCAATCATTGTTGTACCCAAGAAACCGATCGATCTGACGAATAAAATGAATGCCGCTGAAATTGTAACCATGAGTACTTCGGTGACATCGATGATGGCGTTGATTTATTCGATGGTGAAATAAGTAATAATGAATTTGAAAGGATTACAATGAGTGAAATAAAAAATAATCCCGAAGTGATGACTAAAAATCAATTAGAAAGGTTTTATATAACCGTTAAAGATATATTAACATATCTATTATCAAAGTGGATAATTATATTAATTTTTGGCTTTGGTTCTGCAGGCATAGGTTTGTTGTGTTCTTTTATTATTAAACCTAAGTATACTGCTCACCTGGCATTTGTCCTTGTTGAGAAGGGTTCTGCAGGTGGGGGATTAGCCAGTTTAGCCTCAAATCTTGGATTTGTTGGTTTGTTGGGTTCTGGTAGCGATAATGCGTTTAGTGGCGATAACCTGCTCGAAATAATTAAGTCTCGTTATACTATTGAAAAAACTTTATTGACACCAATTAATTTTGAAGGAAAAAAAATATCAATGGCTGATGCATATATTCAGTTCACAGGGATGAAGAAGAGTTGGCTAAAATCAGAGAAAAAAGAACTCCAAAACTTAAATTTTCCGTTTGATCAAGCCCGTAATACATTTTCGAGAACTCAGGATAGTGTTTTATGTGATATTTATAATGACTTTATTGATAATAATAATTTGATTATTCTTCGAAAAAATAAGAGAATTAACATGGTTAATGTCTATTTCACCTCAAAGAGTGAAGTGTTTTCTAAATTATTTATTGAAAATCTTATTAATCAGACTTATGAGTTTTACAAAAACACCCGGACTGCACAAAGCCAGCTTAATATAGAACGTATGCAGCATACTGCTGACTCTGTGAAAAATCTTTATGAGTCTGCACTTTATGGTAGTGCAAGAGTTTCACAGGTAAATATTAATAGTGCAATGCAGTATGCAGCAGTTCCAAGGATCAAAGAAGAATATAATGTTCAGCTTTATGGGGCTGTGTATGCCGAAGTTTTGAAGAATCTTGAAACATTAAAACTTGACAGAGCACGTGATACTCCTATATTTCAAATAATTGATAAACCAATATATCCCCTGAAAAAAGAAAAATTCGGAAAGATAAAGGGTATTGTTTATGGAGGAGGACTCGGAGGATTGATAATTGTAATGTTTTTACTCGTATCATATGAGTTTAAGAAACTAATTAAATAGAATCATACTATCCTGATTAAATGTTGTCCTTCATACAATGAGATAAGAATAATTCAATGTTTTTTGTAGTCAAAGTTTTTGAAAAAACGTATACAACTTCGCAAGTGCTGAAATATGTTAATTGTTAAAAACTATAGAAAGTTTGCGAATGAAAGATCAATACAATAAAGTTAAGAATATATTCAACAATAATAAAAAAGTAGTTGAAAATTATTTCTTTATGACAATTTTGCAGGTGTTGAATTCATTCTTCTATCTTTTAATTTATCCTTATTTAATTCGTACGCTGGGGTTGCAAAGTTATGGAGCTTATGTGTTTGCATTGTCAATTGTAATGTATTTTATAACAATTGTAAATTTTGGATTTGATGTAACCGGTCTTAAAGCCATTGTTGATAATGCAGATGATAAAGTGAAGAAAGCAGAGGTTCTTTCTTCAGTATTGACGGCAAAAATATATCTCGAAACGGGATGTTTAATTTTATTTAGTATCATTGTTTTCAGTATTCCACAACTTCGAGAAAACAGTCTTCTCCTGTATATTTGTTTTGCGCAGACTATAGCATATACATTGCTTCCGCAGTGGTACTTTCAGGGGCTACAGCGAATGCGTGTACTTACTTTTGTGCAATTGATTTCCAAACTCTTAACTTTGCCTTTTATTTTTATTTTAATCAAAACTCCTGCGGATTTAAATCTGTTTGCTGTCATCACTTCTTTGGGAGTGATTTTTAGCGCTCTTACTATAACTTTTATTATTATAATAAAGGATGATTTGAGAATGCGCTGGCAGCCGTTTAAAGCAATAACAGTCTGGTTTAAAGAAACATTGCCTTTTTTTCTGAGCAATAGTATGGGTAGCTTCAAAGAGCAGAGCATTGTAGTCCTTGCTGGAGCATTGCTTGGAATGCAGGAAGTTGCAGTCTATGATTTGGCAAACAAAATAATTCTGGTACCGCGTGTTATGCTTATGAGTATTAATGGAGCGTTGTATCCGAAAATTAGTTTGAATAATACAGCTAAGATAGTAAAACGTATCCTCAAAATAGAGACCTTAATAGGAATACTCACAATTATACTTATAATTTTGTTTGGAAAATATGTCGTTATATTCATGGGTGGTATTCAGTTAGTCAAAGCTTATCCTGTATCAATCATTCTGAGTGTAACGGTTTTAAGCTGGCTTGTGGTGGGTGCTTATCATTTCTTTGTTTTTATCCCGCGAAATATGTATTATGTTATTACTAAAAATCAGTTGATTGCTTTTGCCAGTACGATCATTTATTTACTTCTGGGTTTTATTTTTATTAAAAACATATATGTATTAGCTATTGCAATTGCACTATCAGGCATTACCGAAATAATATATTCTCAATTTGTTACCTCAAAAAATAAATTGTTAAAATATGACGTATAAGGTTTGTATAATTGTACCAGTTTATAATGTTGCAAAACATATAGAACTTTGTGCGCGTTCGCTTTTTGAACAAACATTCACTGAGATACAATATGTATTTGTAAATGATTGTTCATTAGATGATTCGGTTGAAATACTTGAAAAAATTATAGACGAATACCCTCAAAGAAAAAATGATATAAAAATACTGGTTCATGAAAGAAACAAAGGATTGGCATGTGCAAGAAAAACCGGACTACAGCAGGTTGATGCAGACTTTATTTTAAATGTTGATAGTGATGACTTTGTTGAACCAGATATGGTGGAGTTGATGTATAATAAGGCGGTAGAAGAAGATGCTGACATCGTTGTTTGTGATTTT
>JAYFPP010000221.1:0-18808 GCA_034927635.1 Paludibacter sp. | reverse complement strand
ATTCCCGGTAGTGGCTACATTAAACAAACACTATCAGTAAAAGATCTCAGTAAGGGCATCACCATCAGTCGTGTAAATCAAACGGCAGCGCCTTCACCCGCATGGGGATCTTTGTACTGGCAATACTATCAGAACATGGACGAAGTAAGATCATCAGGCAGTTCTTTGAAAGTTGAGAAACAGTTGTTTGTCGAACGCATCGTGGACAACCACAAAACCATCTTCCCCATAAACGGGCAAAACATAAATACAACGGAGCAAATCGTCAAAAAAGGCGATAAAATCATCACGAGGATAGTCATTACCACCGACCGACATCTGGAGTTTGTAGCTTTGAAAGATAACAGAGCAGCCAATCTCGAACCTGTCAACCAGCTCTCCGGATGCAACTGGAAAGAACAGGTGATTTACTACCGGACCGTGAAAGACGCTTCCACACAGTACTTCTTTAACTATCTACCAAAAGGAACCTATGTTTTTGAAGATGAATATTATGTAAATGCTTCAGGTGAATTTTCCGGAGGTACTGCATCTATTCAGTGTTTGTATGCTCCCGAATTTATCGGCACGAGCAAAGGGGAAAGGGTGGTTAGTAAATGACGTTGGTGTATATTGTCTGCAGTCTACGGTCTACGGTCTACGGTCTACGGTCTGCTGACTGCTGACTGTTGACTGTTGACTGGTAATCAATTCATAAAAAATTCTCGCCTGTTGAAACCTTTTTACTTATTGCACATTTTTTAAAAGAAAAAGTTTTTATCTTTGTAAGCCGTTGAAAATAAAATCGATTATAACGGCTTTAACCATAAAAACTACGAAAAAAATATCAGTTTACAAATCATTTAATCAAATCATTATGTCAGAAAAGAAAATGGAAGAAGTAAAAATGCCCTCATCAGAGAAGTTAAAAGCATTGCAGCTGGCAATGGATAAAATCGAGAAAGATCATGGCAAAGGTACCATCATGAAGATGGGTGATAATAAGATAGAAGAAGTAGCCGTCATTTCGTCAGGCTCACTTGGTCTGAACATTGCTTTGGGTGTTGGCGGTTATCCCCGTGGAAGAGTAATTGAGATATTCGGTCCGGAATCATCAGGTAAAACAACCTTAGCCATCCATGCCATTGCAGAAGCGCAAAAGGCTGGTGGCATTGCAGCATTTATTGATGCAGAACATGCTTTCGACCGTTCCTATGCTGAAAAGTTAGGCGTAAACACCAACGAATTATTGATCTCACAGCCTGACAATGGCGAGCAGGCATTGGAAGTTGCCGATCAGTTGATTCGGTCTTCAGCTGTTGACATCGTCGTTATTGACTCGGTAGCTGCCCTGACACCTAAAGCTGAACTGGAAGGCGATATGGGAGATTCCAAAATGGGTTTACAAGCCCGTTTGATGTCACAGGCTTTACGTAAACTTACTGCCAACATCAACAAAACAAACACTACCTGTATATTTATCAACCAGTTACGTGACAAAATAGGTGTAATGTTCGGCAATCCAGAAACTACCACCGGCGGTAACGCATTGAAATTCTACGCATCTGTACGTTTGGATATCAGAAGGGTTTCACAATTGAAAGATGGCGATGAAGCCATCGGAAACCAAACCCGCGTAAAAGTAGTGAAGAATAAAATTGCACCTCCATTTCGTAAAGCAGAATTCGACATCATGTTCGGAGAAGGTATCTCTAAAACCGGAGAAATAATTGATTTAGGTGTTGAATATGGCATCATTAAAAAGAGTGGCTCATGGTTTAGCTACGGCGATACCAAACTGGCTCAGGGACGCGACGCATCAAAAAATGTTATCAAAGATAATCCCGAACTGGCAGCCGAACTTGAAACAAAAATAACGGAGGCAATCAAAAATAAATAAATCGGATATTATCAGGTTTATATGTATTTATAATGAATCGTCCCTTAAATCCGTGTAGATTTAAGGGACGATTTTTATGTTTAAATGATTGTAAGCTTTTATTCTTCCATCTGAATGTATTCATCTATGATTCTTCTAACCTGTTGAGGTGTAACCCGTCCGTAAACCTTCTCACCCACTGTTACCACAGGAGCCAATCCACAAGCACCCACACACCTGATACAACTAAGGCTGAAAAGTCCGTCAGCACTTGTTTCACCCACTCCGATACTGAGTCGACGTTTGAACTCTTCCAGAATCAATTCACCTCCACGAACATAGCATGCAGTCCCCAAACAAATTGATATATCGTACTTACCTTTGGGTACCATGGTAAAAAACGAATAGAAAGTTACAACTCCATACACTTTTGCTGCTGGTATATGCAACTCACGGGCAACCATTTGCTGTACCTCTTCGGGTAAATAACCAAGATGGTGCTGCAATTCATGTAACACATTTATTAATTCGTGTTCATCATTCCTGAAACGCGCGCAGGTACTTTTGATAAACACCTCAACCGGTTCGGATAAATGTTTCTCTGTCATATGTCAATATATTTAATTTCCATTCTGCCTGTCGAAATAATGCGTGTGCAGCAGACTGTGTGCTTTGCTGCTCATTGGTTTCTCAAGATATTCTTCGTAAAGTTTAATTATATAAGGATTTTTATGAGATTTTCGGATTACTTTCAACTCATCTTCAAGGTACAAAGCCTGTTGTCGTTTTCTTAAAACTTCTGAATTTCCATGATGATAGGGCTGTCCGCCACCACCGATACATCCTCCGGGGCATGACATAATCTCAATGGCATGATAATGACTCTTACCTGATTGAATATCCTCAAGCAGTTTGCGTGCATTACCGAGGCCATGAGCGATACCGATACGTAAAGGTAATCCGTCAAAATCAATAGTTGCTTCACGCAAGCCCTTCATGCCACGCAATTCATCAAAATCCAGTTTTGGTAAATCCTTACCGGTATGCAATTCGTATGCAGTGCGCACCGCTGCTTCAATCACACCTCCGGTTGTTCCGAAAATTACCCCGGCGCCGGTAGATTCTCCCAATGGTTGATCGAACTCTTCCTCCGGGAGAGAATTCAAATCCACATTGAATAATTTCAGAAAATAAGCCAGTTCACGGGTAGTCAATACAATATCCACATCCGGATTACCATTGACAGCAAACTCATCGCGACCGCGTTCATATTTTTTAGCCACGCAGGGCATGATCGAAACCACCACCATATCTTTCCTGTCGATGCCTAGTTTTTCAGCAAAATAAGATTTTGCAATAGATCCGAACATTTGCTGGGGCGAACGGGCAGTCGAAGGTATGTCCAGCATATCCGGAAACTGGTGCTCAAAGAAATTCACCCATGCAGGACAACATGAGGTTAGTATCGGTAGTTTGACCGATTTATCACCTTTCAGAAAACCATTCAGTCGACGGAGCAATTCTGTACCTTCCTCCATGATAGTGAGGTCGGCAGCAAAATCAGTATCAAATACATAATCAAAACCCAATCGTCGTAATGCCGCTACCATTTTGCCCGTCATCAACACACCGGGTTTATTTCCGAATTCTTCACCCAAAGCAGCACGCACCGCCGGAGCTGTTTGCACAATCACTGTTTTCTTAGGATCAGCTAATGCGCGAATCACGGCACCGGTTTCGTCCACTTCAGTAAGAGCACCGGTCGGACAAACAGCCAGACACTGTCCGCAAAACGTACATTCCGAGTGCATCAGATCATTTTGAAAAGCGGGAGTAACCACGGCGTTAAAGCCCCTTTGTACGGCGCTCAGCACCCCTACTGTCTGCACTTCATTACACATCATCTCACACCGGCGACACATAATACATTTATTCGGATCGCGGATAATGGCCGGCGAATCATCCATCCTGTAAGTAGACTGCTCTCCTGTATAATGTAGTTCGCGGATACCGAGCCGGTGAGCCATGTTTTGCAGTTCACATTGTCCCGATTTTGCACAGGTGAGACATTCAGCAGGGTGATCAGACAGGATAAGTTCCATCACCGTACGTCGCGCGTTGATGACCCTGACGGAATTCGTACGACAAATCATGCCCTCAGCCACTTCGGTACAACAGGCCGGAGCCAGATTACGGCGACCTTCAACATCTACCACACAAATACGGCAACCTCCTGGTTTGTTCTCAATATTCATTTCGTGCAGTTTCATGTGGCAAAGCGTGGGAATATCTATCCCTACATGCACGGCAGCATCCAGAATTGTCGTTCTTTCGGGAACCGAAACTTCTTTATTATCAATTTTAAGTGTAATCATGATCGTGGGTTTGCTTTATTACTCCATACAACTAATAGTCAGTCAATTGAATATAAAAATGATTATTCCACAAGAATGGCATCGAACTTACATTTGCTAAAGCAGATGCCGCATTTTATACATTGTTCCTGATGTATTTCGTGCACCTTTCCTTTCTCACCTGTTATGGCATTTACCGGGCAATTACGGAAACAGAGTGTACAACCTGTACAATTATCTTCAATAATGGTAAAGTGAATAAGATCTTTGCACTGTTTCGAGGGACATTTCTTATCAAAAACATGTGCTTTATATTCATCGTAAAAGGTATTCATGGTTGAAAGAATAGGATTTGGAGAACTCTGTCCCAGCCCGCACAACGAAGTTTCTTTAATCACAGTCCCCAACGCTTTCAGTTTCTTCAAATCATCCTTTACTCCTTCACCTTTTGTTATTTTATCGAGTAATTCATGCAATCTTTTATTTCCGATACGGCAGGGAGCACATTTTCCGCAGGACTCATGCAGGGTAAATTCAAGGTAGAATTTGGCGATTGATACCATGCAATCATCTTCGTCGAGTACTATCATTCCCCCGGAACCCATCATGGAACCCGCTTCAATAAGATTATCGTAATCAATCGGCGTATCAAGGTGTTGCTCACCCAGACAACCTCCTGAAGGACCTCCTGTCTGCACAGCTTTAAATTTCTTTCCATCCTTGATGCCACCGCCAATATCGAAGATAATTTCTCTCAGGGTAGTTCCCATCGGCACTTCAATCAGCCCCACATTATTGATTTTACCGGCAAGGGCAAAAACCTTCGTTCCTTTTGATTTCTCCGTACCAATACTACTGAACCATTCCGCACCTTTATTGATAATGACAGGGATATTGGCAAAAGTCTCCACATTGTTGACATTGGTGGGTTTACCAAGGTAACCTTCCACTGAAGGGAAGGGAGGTTTGAAAGTCGGTTCTCCACGACATCCTTCCATGGAATGAATCAGGGCAGTTTCTTCACCACAGACAAAAGCTCCTGCTCCAAAGCGAAGTTCAATATTAAAATTGAATTTTGTTCCCAGAATATCCTTTCCCAACAAACCGGCATCTTCCGCTTGCTGCAAAGCTTTCTGCAAGCGCTTAATAGCCAGCGGATATTCCGCACGAATATAGACCAGTCCTCTGTCGGCACCAATACTATAACCGCAAATGATCATTGCTTCAATAATGGAATGCGGATCGCCTTCAAGTAAAGATCTGTCCATAAACGCCCCGGGATCGCCTTCATCGGCGTTACACACCACATATTTGGGAGTAGCTGTCGATTTGCGGGTAATTTCCCATTTCAAACCGGTAGGAAAACCACCACCTCCCCGGCCCCTCAGGCCAGATTTCTTAATGGTTTCAATCACCATTTCAGGAGTCATCTCCGTCAGACATTTACCTAACGCAGCATAGCCGTCACGGGCAATATATTCTTCAATATTTTCAGGGTCAATGATGCCACAATTACGCAAAGCAATGCGATACTGTTTTTTGTAGAAATCCATATCCTTCGCTTCAGTTACACGTTGCTGCGTTTCGGGATGCAGGTAGAGTAATCGTTCCACCTTTCTTTTCATGACAAAATGTTCGTACACTAATTCGCCTGCATCTTCAGGCGTAACTTGTACATAGAAAGTATTGTCGGGAAGAATTTTCACCAAAGGACCCTTTTCGCAAAATCCGAAACAACCTGTAGTTACTAATTGCACCTCATCTGATAAGCCTCTGAGGATTATCTCGCGTTGGAGATTTTTCTTCAACTGTTCGGATTCCAGTGCACGGCAGCCGATTCCTCCACAGACAAATATATAGTTTTTTTCCATAATGACTGATTTGAAAAGAATTAACAGGAAAACTAAACGGTTTTATAGCTCGCAGGAATAATGCCATCCACCAGTTCATGCTGACTGATATATCTGTCGATAATTTCCTGTGCCTTAGCACTGTTAACATGACCGAACACAACCGGATCCTGTCCCGGAATGGTAACTTCAACCGTGGGTTCAGCATAACAATAGGACATACAACCTGTTTGACTGACCGTGGCATTGATGTGTCGGCGACCAAGTTCTTCCACAAAATAATCGTAAGTTTCTTTTGCTCCCGATGCTATACCACAGGTAGCCATGGCGACTTTAATTACAACAGGATCTTTTGATGCAGGCTGAGAAGCTGCATGAGAGTTTAATCCGCTTAATTGACGGATTTTTTTCAAATCGCTGACTGATTTGATGCGTTCCATAATGTATCATTTAAGGTTAGAATACAATTCACATTATCAATCATTCTATTAGGAAAAAGAAAATTCAATAATGTTGCTTCAAAGGTAGAAAAAAGAATTCAATAATTAAAGAAAAATTTCTTTAATTATTGGATTCTTCATCTAAAAAACTGGTATTCAAAATAATTACCACATTGAACCAGACAAAAAAAAGTGAAACACTACTGCTTCACTTTTATATATCATATTTATCTATCGGATTAACCGAGAAAACTTTTAAGTAATTTACTCCTCGAATGAGGTTTCAGCTTACGGATAGCTTTTTCCTTGATCTGACGGACACGTTCACGGGTCAACCCGAATTCATCTCCTATTTCTTCAAGTGTCATCTCAGGCACACCCAAACCAAAGAATTTTTTAACAATATCGCGTTCCCTGTCAGATAAAGCATGAGCCAGCACGCGTTCAATTTCTTTCGACAATGATTCATTGATCAGCACACGGTCGGCGTTCGGAGAATCATCATTGATCATCACGTCCAGTAAGCTGTTATCTTCGCCTTCAACGAAAGGAGCATCTACCGAAATGTGTCGACCGGAAACTTTCATCGTGTCCGAAATCTTTTCCACAGGAACATCAAGTTGTTCCGCCAGTTCTTCAGCAGAAGGACGACGTTCGTTTTCCTGTTCAAATTTCGAGAAAGCTTTGTTGATTTTGTTCAGCGATCCAACCTGATTAAGAGGAAGGCGTACAATACGGGATTGTTCAGCTAAAGCCTGAAGAATAGATTGACGAATCCACCAAACAGCATAAGAAATAAATTTAAAACCACGGGTTTCGTCAAATTTTTCCGCTGCTTTTATCAGCCCCAGGTTCCCTTCATTGATTAAATCCGGCAGACTGAGACCCTGATTTTGGTATTGTTTTGCAACTGAAACAACGAAACGGAGGTTCGCACGGGTCAATTTTTCTAAAGCAATACGATCTCCGTTACGGATACGTTGCGCGAGTTCAACCTCCTCTTCTACAGTGATAAGATCCTCACGACCAATTTCCTGAAGGTACTTATCGAGAGATGCACTCTCCCTGTTTGTAATCGATTTAGTAATTTTTAGTTGTCTCATTCCTCTTTTGAAAATTAGCGTGCAAAGTTAGTAAAAATTTCCGGATAAGCAAATAGCCAATTCTATTGAAATGACTTATAACAAAAGGAATAATTTTTATTTTTCTTTTCTATATTTGAAAGTTGAAACGTTTCAGGCTGAAAAATGTTTTATGTTGTTGAAAAGTTTTAAACTTATTTATACAAACAGTCCTTTGCCGAATCTACAAAGGACTGTCATTATTCAGTTATAAGAATTCTCCTTTTTCTGAGGTTAAATCAGAATTATTAGTTGGTCATGTCAATTGCAAAATAGGCTGTCTTACCATCAGGATAAATTCCGGTAATCCAAAGCACCTTATTTTGATCGGTATTATCCATCACGCTTTTCATTGCCGTTTCAATATCCTTTTCATTTGCCACTTTGATATTGTTGATTTTCAAAATGATATATCCACTTTTCACTCCGGCGTCATTTAATTTCCCTTTTGAAACGGTTTTCACCACTACTCCATAATCGATACCAAATTTTTCTTTGGTTTTATTATCCAGTTCTTTGAAAGTTGCACCCAACACAGCTAAATCAAAATCATACTTAACTATTTCGGTACCACCCTGACGATTTTTAAGTTCTGCCTTTAACTTTTGAGTTTTATTATCACGATCAATTTCAATGGTAATTTTATCACCAGGGCGATAGCGACCTACCTGTTCCTGTAACTCAGCAACAGACTTCACAGCAACGCCGTTTACATTAGTGATTACGTCTCCTTTCTTAATACCGGCCTTTTCAGCAGCGCTACCTTCTGACACACTCTCAACATATGCACCATTAAGAATCTTCAGATTTTTATCTTTCGCAAACTCTCCGTCAATCTCCCTGAGTGTTACCCCAAGTACTGCTCTTTGCACCACACCATATTGTCGTATATCAGATACCACTTTCTGAACAATACTTGATGGAACGGCAAAAGAATAACCGGCGTAAGAACCCGTTTGCGAAGCAATAGCAGTGTTGATACCAATCAACTCACCACGTGTATTAACAAGTGCGCCACCACTGTTGCCGGGATTCACAGCTGCATCAGTCTGAATGAAAGATTCAATCCTCATTGCTGCATTCAGAATATTGATATTTCGTGCTTTGGCACTTACAATACCTGCCGTTACAGTGGAATTAAGATTAAATGGATTACCAACAGCCAACACCCATTCTCCCACTTTTAATGAATCAGAGTTACCAAAAATCACGATAGGAAGATCCTTTTCGTCAATTTTTAATAAAGCAATGTCGGTATTAGGGTCTGCCCCCACCACTTCTGCGGTGTAGGTTCTTTTATCATTCAACACCACTTCAATCTCTTTCGAATTATCAATCACATGATTGTTGGTCACTATATACCCATCACTCGAAATAATAACACCCGAACCGGCACCTTCCCTTAATTGCGGCTCTTGCGGCTGTTGGCGTAACTGCGGACCGAAGAAATATTCAAAAAACGGATCTCCGCCAAAACCTCTCGATTGCATAACCTGAGATTTAACTTTGACGTGCACCACAGCATTCACAGTCAACTCAGCAGCAACTGTAAAGTCAGTATCACCGGCTCTGGCTGCATTTTTAAAATTTGCATAACTGGCAGGTACCTGGCTTTCGGCAAAGCCAAACGAATCATTACCCGACCGATCTTTATTAATAACAAAATTTGTAGCAGCACTGAGCGCAATCACTAAAAATGATAAACCTAAAAGATTTAATAGTTTATTACTCTTCATATTTCAATAGTTTTAATTAGTTCATATATTAACTCACGAATTAAATTTCCGGTGCTAAATTATACAAAAGTTGTTCTCTGAAAAAAGTTTGTCAGTTCGATTTGGTGTAATTTAACATTTGCATTTTAACATTTAAAATCGATTAACGATGCACTGAATTATATTTAATAATTTTAATTTTCTCAACTGACAAATATGCAGATTCAGCCTGCAAGAACAACCATTAAGGCAGAGTAATCGAATTTTGTTCACATCAAAGAGGCTGCCTCAAAAAAATGAGCCAGCCTCCTTTCATCATTATAGCAGTCCTAACCAAAAATTAATAGCCCGGGTTATTCGTCCATCCGGTCATTTGAACCTGATCGACAGGCACGGGAAAATAATATGTATTGTTTTGCTGAAACACGGATCCTGTATATTGCGATTTCACACTTCCCAGTTTTTCACGTCGCACCAAATCAAACCACCGCTTGTATTCTGCCAGGAACTCCCAGCCTCTTTCATTTAAAACAGCTATATCAAATTGTGCGCTCGACAAACCTGATGGAGAAATGGTTGATCCGGCCCTTTGTTGAACATCATTCAGACATTTCAAAGCCAAAGCATTTACACTCCCGGTTGCCATATTTGAGGCCTCAGCATACATCAACAACACATCGGCATAACGATATATCGGCGTAAGGCCATTGGAAAGGGCATTTGAGGCCGGCGCACCCTGATCATAATCATAATATTTTGAAATACAGGGATATTTATCCAGACTATTTTGCCATGAAACAATCCCACCGGAAGTATTCCATTGCAATCTGTAATTAAAAGATTTGCGGTTACTTTCAGGTGTAGCTTGCATATAGTCAGGATTTCCGTAATAATCGGCCCAACCTGCCGGTACATTGTCCCTGGCATAAAAGGATTTACCAAACTGGCTCGGATTCTTGTTGGCAACAGAATTATGAATAGCAAACATATGTTCATTCGCTTCTGTCTTCTTTAATTCCTTCCACAGATCACCATAACTTGTTGTTAGAAAAAGACCTGCAGTTGAGGCATTATTAATGATATCCAATGTCTGCTCAGCAGATTTCGCATAATATTCAGCGCCTTTTTTCAACGGCCAACCCGCCATGGTCAGATATACATCGGCCAGAAGTGTTTTGGCTGCCCACTTTGATGGCGTTGAACTATTCCGTGAACGACTGACTGATGGTAATGTATTAACTGCATTGATACAGTCGGGTACAATTGCATTTTCATATACCAACGTCACATTAACTCTTGGCTGAGGCAACAAAGCATCTTCAGGAGTTAAAATCAGGGGTACGTCACCAAACAGACGTACCAGATAAAAATAACTCAATGCACGCATAAAATAGGCTTCACCCAATATTGCCCTGTATTTTTTTGCCTGTATTGGATCATTCGGAATGGGTGTTCCTGAGATTAACGCATTGGCACTGGTTATTACCGACCACATTGTTGACCACATTGTTGACCAGTCGGCATTATTTACAGTGGGATTTGGAGTTAAATTCTGTATTAATAACATCACGTTATTAGGTTTTGGAGCTGTTACAATCTGATCAGATGCAGTATTTATCCGCATCATCCGGCAGCTGAAACCGTAATTATTATTCCAAAAATTATAATACAAACCTGAGGATGCTTTTTGCAATTGGCTGGTATCCTGAGGTATCAGAATATATTGTTCTTTTGTTATCCATGATTGTGGCTCCTGCACAAGATCTACACATGAAGTTGCTAATAAAAGAAAGCCAGCTAACATCCATAAATATATTTTATTCATAATTCTATTTATTAATGATTAGTAATAGTTAAAAAGAAAAACTTAAACCGGCCAAATAGTTTCTGCCATTTGGATAATTTCCCCAATCCACTCCAGATGTCAAAGGACTTCCAAGCGTGGATTCCGGATCAAGCCCGGAATATTTCGTAAACATAACCGGATTTTGAACAGAAACATAGATACGAAATCCGGCAATACCCATTTTCCTGCATATATTATCCGTAAGATTATATCCTAAAGTGATACTTTTTATTTTCACAAAATCACCATTTTCAACAAATTGTGTTGTAAAACCCTGAAGAGGAGAGCTAACATATACGAACCCGGGAACATCTGTATTTTCATTGCCCGCGGTCCATCTGTTCAGAAATGCTCTTTTAGGCGTTATTACATCCTGAGCCACACCATTCAGACTACTTGGATAACCTGACTGGTCAGTTGCATTATAAATATCAAAACCATGAAAACCTACTAAAAAAAGACTTATATCAAATTCCCTGTATTTAATTGTATTGTTCCATCCCCAATTAATGGCAGGTTGGCCACATCCGATAATTCCCTGATCTTTTACATCAAGTTTACCGTCATTATTCAAATCGCGAATTTTAACCTGACCAGGTACTACTTTATAAATATTCTTATAGGTATCGGTTTTTGTTGATCCATCAGCGTTTGTTATGGTAACCGACTGACCTACTTCATCTGATTTCCATACCCCGTCGTTGGTATAACCGTAAAAACTCGCTACTTTTTCTCCCTCAATCATCTGAAAAATTGACAAAGGAGAGGTTACACCCGCGACGCCCATGGCCTGCATCTTATTTAAAGTAGGGATAACCGAATAAATGGATTTATTATGCGACAAAGTGAGGTTGGTATTCCAACTGAAATCTTTTTCGGCTACCGGATCCGCACCTATTGTTACTTCAAAACCTGTATTTGTAATTTCACCTGCATTTTTCAACAACGATGGCCAACCGGTATGGACAGGCTGAGCTACATTAAGAAGAATATCTTTGGATACTTTGTTGTACCAGTCAGCCGTAAAGGTTAATCTGCCATTCCATAAAGTCATATCGATACCTGCATTCAGTTGTTCATTTCTTTCCCATTTAAGAAACGGAGAAGCAGGTCGGCCAACAACATAAGATGTTGTACCATCTGAATTAACTACAGGAATCATCTTTGAATATATGCTGTAAGGAGCAATAGCCTGATTACCGACAACTCCATATCCTGCACGCAACTTCAACTGATTGATGATTTCAATCTTTTTCATAAATTCTTCCTGTGATATATCCCATGCCATAGCAAACGAAGGGAAATAATCCCATTTTTCGTAAAGACGGGAGGATCCGTCAGCCCTGAACGATGCTGTAAACATGTAACGGTTTTTAAATACATAATTTACGCGTACCATCTCGGACAATAAGGTCGATATCGTACGTACTGAAGACACATAATACTTATCAGCCCAGTCCAGCGCATCATATCCTAAATCAAATGCCAGCATTTCCGCAGTACTTTGGTGCGAGAAATAATTTGCATAGGATTGTTCTAATACTGCTGTGGCATTAATACGATGATCCTGATTAAACTCTTTGGTGTAGTTAAGAATATTAGTATTCAACCAGCTTAAATTCCAGTCACTTACCGAAGCAGCCTGTGTGCGATTATTCTTAAAAAAGAAATAACTTTTGTTATTGTAGGTATGTTGAGCCAATGATTCTGTAAATGCAACCCCGAATTGTGAACGAAATTTTAAATCATTATTTATTTTAACTTCAAAATAAGTTTGCAGGTTATTGTTTATCGATTGTGTGATATTTTCGATATCATTTATATATCCAACGGGATTATAAGCTGCCAGACCACTGATTGGAAATACGTTATTATAATTGCCATCATCATTGATTGGTTCTGAAGTTGTGGGCCAGTTTATTGCGGTCTGTAACAAGCCTTCATAAGGGGCAATTCTTGGCCCTTTTGAATTACTGTAATCACCATACATATTTAGTCCGACTTTCAACCATCGCAATAAATTTATATCCAGTTTTAATCGATAGTTAACCGCATCATGAACCGATTGCTTAATGACACCCTGAGATCCTGCATACCGAAGGGAAGCCAGATAGGTGGTTTTATCACTACCCCCTGAGATTGACAGATCGTAGTTTTGAGACAGAGCAGGATCATTAAATATTGCTTTAACATAATCATATCCTGCCGTCCCGTTTTCAAATGCTTTGATTTGATCTTCAGTAAAAAAAGTTTTAGCTGGTTGCGGTGTTGGCATGGTAGGATAATACTCCTGACCATATGCATTAGCAAGATGTGCGAATTCCACCGGAGAAAGGACATCCGGATATTTATATACAGTCTGTAAACTTCCAAACATATTAAATGAACACAGGAGTTTGTCTTTTTGAGGTGTTTTCGTGGTCACCAATATGACGCCGTTTGCTCCCTGCGAACCATAAATGGCTGTTGCAGAAGCATCCTTTAAAACCTCAATTGACTCAATGTCAGACGGATTCAATGATTTCAGCGAACCTCCCATAAAACCGTCGACAACAATTAAGGGTTGATTATCAGACGATATTGAATTTACTCCTCGTATTCGTATTGTCATCTCTTTTGACGGATCCCCTGAACCGGAAACGACTGAGACACCGGCCAGACTACCCTGTAAGGTGTTTGAGATATTGGTCGAGGGCTGGTTTTTCAAAGCTTCTGCAGCTTTTACTGAAGCTACTGCCCCTGTAACATCACTCCTGCGCTGTACACCATAACCCACAACAATAACTTCACTTAACTGCATCGCTTTATCTGAAAGCGTAACATCAACAATGTTTTTACCTGCCGTGTTTATTTCAACCGTCTCCATGCCGATATAAGAGTATTGTAGTATCTCTTGTGAATCTGAACTTAAATCTATCTTATAATGACCTTCAGGATTGGTTATAGTACCGTTGAGTGTTCCTTTTTCTTTCACCGTAGCACCAATAATTGAATTGCCCTTATCGTCAACAATCTTACCGCTAACAGTTCTTGTTTTTCCGCCGGGTACATTCCCCCGGGATTTTTTAATTGAAGCCAGATTATCAGGAATTAAGATGATTAGATTATCGTTCTTACTCTCCCACTTAATACCGCTATCTTTAAATATTATACTCAACACCTCGTCGACCGAAGCATTATTTACGTTAACCGATACAATTTTATTAAGTACATCAAAATCATCGTTATAAAAAAAATTGTAATCGGTAGTACTTTCTATAGCTCTGATAACTTGCCTTATAGACTTGTTTTGTTCATTTACTGTAATTTGTGCTGCACTTATCGTGTAAAAGCATAGCACGGTCATTAAAAATAGAAATCTTAAAAAAAAATTAAATGTTCTGTGTTTTAATTCTGTTTTCATATTTTTGTACGTTTGAATGATTAATAACTCGACACTGTTGTTTTGGAAGACTGCAAGTGTCTTTTGAAAAAATCATTTATCCGGGGTGGTGCAGTATATAACTGCGCCACCTTTTTTCTTTGTTTAACTGGTATTAGTCATATTGGTATTAATTTTAAGGTTAATATATTTGTGTTAAGGTTAATCCATGCAGCTATATTTTTAATCTGTGAAGGTTTTTTTGTGTGTGATTTTTTTATAGACCGGAATTTGTCTTGTATCCTCCGATAGATAAATTACCTTATCTTCAATCCTGTATAACAAAGGAGAGGTTAGCGAAAACGAATGTAAAATATTCTCTAAACCTGAATTTTCTAAAGTACCTGAATACCGGATATCTTTCAGTGATGAAGATTCTAAAATAATATTTACATTGAAACTACGTTCCAAAGTGGAAGCTATGCTTTCAAAAGTTTCCGAATCAAAACTCAGTTTGTTTTTTACCCAACCTGCATACAGGGTTCCGTCTGCAACCTCTGTTTTCCTGACATCTCCACTCAATCGATGATAAACGATTTTTTGGTTTGGCAATAGTTTTAGGCGACTGCTCTCATTTCCGGCCTCAACCACCCCTTCAATGAGCACTACTGAAAACTGATCATCTTCAGGATAGGCTTTAACATTAAAAGATGTTCCCAGCGCCCTGACAGAAAAGTCTTTACTTTGAACAATAAACGGTGCATCATCATTTTTTGCTACATCAAAGTATGCTTCTCCAGTCAGATATACAATCCTCTCCTCATGATTAAAACGATTGCCCCATTTTATTGCAGAACCTGAGTTTATCCACACATGGCTTCCATCAGGTAATGTTACATCCGCTTTTTGACCTTTGGCTACACAGATTGTCATATCATCCTTAAAATAACCGTTATTTGTATTTTTATTTACAAAAATTGATGAAACTATGAGTACAATAATCAATGCTGCGATATTTAACCATGTTTTGTAACTGATTCTGCGGTGGGAAATTTTTCTTTTAACATTGTCATACATCTTTTTTACAACGACAGGGTCCATATTAGCATCTGCATTCTGCCATTCTTTATACATCCAGGCCTCTTCGAAATCCTTATCATTCAGTCTTATATATAATTCCAGAATTTCCTTTTCAGAGGCTGATCTTTCAAAAAACCGTTCCAGTAATTGTCTGTTGCTATTTTTTTTCATAACACCTTCTTTTCTAATAAATTATTATTGATGATTTCAGCCCGGGCTGTTTCATTGTCATTGCATTTGTTTCTTATTACAGGAAAACGCAGGTAGAAAATTAATTTGCAGTGTCTTCATTATACACACATATCAATAAATTATCCGTTACTCAGGACATAATTATTAACATCAATTAACGAAAACATAAAATGCATATCCGATAAGCATCACTTCTTTGTAAGTAGACAGTTTCATCCTCAGATATTTCGTTGCTTTGGAGAGTTGAGATTCCACGGTGTTTTCCGAGATATTCATTTTTGCGGCAATTTCCTTATTGGGCAGGTTTTTTATTTTACTCAGAATATACACATTTCTTCTGGCGGGAGGAAGTTCATCAATGATACTGTTTAATTTTGTTTCAAGAAGTTTGTATTCCAGTTCCTTTTCTAAATCTTCATTTTTTCCGGTTTCATTTTCGAGCAAATACTTATTGTACAAACTTTCCTGTACTCTTAATCTCAGAGCATTTAACAACATATTTCTTCCAATAGTGTAAATAAAAGCACTAAATGAACCTTCAGCATCTATATTTTCACGTGTTTCCCAAATTTTTATAAATGTTTTCTGAACAATTTCTTCTGACAGATAGGTGTCTCCCCCGGAAATTTTGAAGATGAAGTTGTACAATCTCCCGCAGTATCTGAGATACAGCAGTTCAAAGCACTTTTTGTCATTTTGTCTTAATCCATTGATTAACAAACAATCGTCTTCGATATTTAATTTCATATGATTACGGTATTTCTATAGTATGTATTGTGATTAAAGGTCTAAAAAAACAAGTCATTATGTAATGATACAAGTATGCTGTTGCAACTGTATCAGACATTCACAAAAATACAATGCACATAAAAATATTATACGCCAATATTTGACATATAAAGATTAAAATTGTACGGAATGGTCAGGGATATGAATGAAGTAAAGAAAACAAACAAAGTCACTTAATCAAACAGATATAAAACAAATATCCACCAAAACTGAGGTGTTCCGGTGGATATGTATATATTCTTTTTTTGTAAAAAATCAAACGATTCCCTGCGCCAGCATGGCTTTGGCGACTTTTAAGAATCCTGCCACATTGGCTCCTTTCATATAATTGATATAGCCGTCAGATTGTCTGCCATATCTGACACATTGGGCATGAATTTCTGACATGATTTGTTGCAATTTGGCATCTACTTCTGTGGCTGTCCATGCAATATGCATGGCATTCTGGGTCATTTCGAGTCCTGATGTAGCTACACCACCCGCATTCACGGCCTTACCAGGTCCGTAAAGAATTTTATTTTCAATAAATAATTCAATCGCTTCCGGGGTACATCCCATGTTGGAAATTTCACCCACACATTGCACGCCATTATCAATAAGCAGGCGTGCATCTTCTCCGTTCAGTTCGTTTTGGGTAGCGCAAGGTAAAGCAATATCAACTTTTACCTCCCATGGACGTTTGCCGGGGAAGAATGGCACACCGAATTTTTCAGCATAAGGAGCAACAATATCATTACAACTGTCTCTCAATTCAAGCATATATTCAATCTTTTCGCCCGAGATTCCGTTTTCATCCAGCACATAGCCATCAGGCCCTGATATAGTGATTACTTTTGCACCCAAAGCAGTAGCTTTAAGAGCAGCCCCCCAGGCTACATTGCCAAACCCCGAAATTGCCACCGTTTTTCCTTTGATACTTATCCCTGCCGTTTCGAGCATTTGATTCACAAAATACAAACCTCCGAAACCGGTAGCCTCCGGACGAATGAGTGAACCTCCAAACTCCAGATTCTTACCGGTAAGCACACCGGTATTCTCACGGGCAAGCTTGCGGTACATTCCGTACAAATAACCCACTTCGCGGGCACCCACTCCGATATCACCTGCCGGAACATCCGTTTCAGGCCCGATGTGCCGCCATAACTCAAGCATGTAGGCCTGGCAAAAGCGCATCACTTCAGCCGAGGATTTTCCTCTCGGATTGAAATCGGATCCTCCTTTGGCTCCACCCATTGGCAAGGTTGTCAGTGCATTCTTAAATATCTGTTCAAATCCTAAAAACTTCAATATTGAAAGCGTAACAGAAGAGTGGAAACGCAAGCCGCCTTTATAAGGACCAATGGCATTGTTAAACTGTATTCTGTAACCGAGATTTACCTGCACTTCTCCTTTGTCATCCACCCATGGCACTTTGAAAGTAAAAATACGATCCGGCTCTACAAGTCGTTCGGCAATTTTGGCCTGTTCGAACTCCGGATGTTCGTTATACACATCAACGATGGTACTTAATACTTCCCTAACCGCCTGCAGATATTCGTTCTCCCCGGGATGCTTCGCTTCAAGCGATTGCATTAATTTCTCAATATTCATAAATTTTAGTTTTAATTTGTATTGCGTTTTGATATTAGATGATTAGCTTTGTGTCGCAAACGAATAAATTCACATTAATAACAGATTGTTATATCCACTGGAAATATCATTTTATTATAAAACAGTTTAATAAAACAAAGTATTCCTTAGTTGAAAATATATTTTTCTGTTAATATAACATATTTCACTTTCTTTTTGTTGATGCAAATATAAATAAAATTATTATTACAATACGGCATTAAGATGTCAAAGATAAAAGAAATTTAAGATTAGACATAATATCATAAAATATTCAATTTGAACCACATTAGTCACATGAGAACATATTAGTTAATTACTTGTTAATTTGAGCTATTAGCTATTAGTTATTCGCTATTAACTATCCTTTTGTGGTTCAAAATTAATCTATACAATAAAACTTTTTCAGAAATGTTTAAAAACATCAAACAATTATACTTCAAAGACACTTCTTTTGCCGATTTAATGAAGCACCGTATTTACAATATTTTATTGTATGCCAGTAAATACGACTCATTCATGCTGGAAGAGGATGGCCGGATCGACGAACAGATTTTTAATGAATATACAGCGCTTAACCTGCGCTACCCTCCC
>JAYFPP010000056.1:0-2440 GCA_034927635.1 Paludibacter sp. | reverse complement strand
TCTGTTTCGATAACCATATGTGAATCGTATTTCAATTGAAGGACTATTTTTCAGAATAAATAGTCTTCCATTCTTGTCGAAGCACTCAATTTCCGGAATTGGATTAGCAAGATAATTATATTGCTCATTAAGTGGACCTTGGATTGATACATTTACCAGTTTAGTAGAATCTATCTTCGTAAACTGTTGTTTGAAACTATCTAATGGAATGTAGTAAGTTGTGCATGAACTCAATATAAGTCCCAGGATAAAGATCGAAATTGTTTTACTCATTACGTTTCATGTTGTTTTATGTTGTTTGTTTCTCATTGCAACACTTTCAAGTTCATAGAATTTGCGTTCTTCCAAATTGTCAATTCTCATTAATAAGAGATAATGAGACCAACTCAACTTAAAATCGTCAGACACTGTCTGACCTTTTGAGCAAATCAGATAAAACGTACTCATTTGCTTTAAGTTAGTAATAGAATTTATTCATATTATTGTCTTTAAGTTTCTTTACCACAAAGATAAATCAATTCCTACAAATTGCCATCTTCTTTTTCTTGTAATAACCCATAGCACCAATATATAAGCAACGCCCTGATCAATCGCACCTCTTATTTTGCCAATCCAATTACAAATCCTAACTTTACGTGACCAAACAATAAAAATTAACGACATATGAAACACAGAATTATTGAAGCAAGTATCCTCGCATTGGGATTTTGTTTTATCGGACTGATGCTGTACATGGGCATCGACAGTTTTAAGGATAAGGACCGGGTGGTAAGCGTCAAAGGACTTGCCGAGATGGAAGTGCCTGCCAATAAGATTACCTGGCCCCTGATGTACAAGGATCTGGGGGATGACCCGCTAACCCTGTACAACAATATCAACACGAAGAACAAAGCCATTGTAGCTTTCCTGAGATCAAACGGCATTACTCAGGAAGAGATCAGCATCGCAGCTCCTGAAATACTCGACATGAAAGCCGAACGGTATACGGCCAATGCTCCGGAATACCGCTATAACGCTACTTCGGTGATTACAGTAACCTCGACCGATGTCGCCAAAGTACGTAAGCTGATGTCGGAACAAACAGAATTGCTAAAACAGGGCATCGCCATTACCGGCGGCGATTACCGCTACAATGTAACGTATGAATTTACCGGTCTGAACGAAATAAAACCAGCCATGATTGAAGAAGCCACCCGTAATGCACGTGTCGCTGCCGAAAAATTCGCGAAAGACTCCGACAGCAAGTTGGGTAAAATCAGGGATGCCTATCAGGGACAGTTTACGATTACTGATCGGGATTCGAATACGCCCTATATTAAGAATGTGAGGGTGGTGACGACAGTGAATTATTACTTAAAACGCTAATTTCGTCAATCCATTGACAATTTTAGCGCTAATTTTGTCAGTGGATTGACAAAATTCACTATGGATAATAGTCAGCATGGATAATATGGAATTTTGTTTGTACTATTTATTTGAGAATAGACTGATAGATATCAGGGAATCTGCGACTAAAATAGTCAGGAAATTGTTCTGTCATTAGAAATGGTTTTCCTTTTTTTATCTGTAGAATGTTAGTATATACATCACCTTGTTTTGAGTTGTCCACGATCAGTATATTATCAAAAAAGGAATAATGGGCGTTTAGATTCTTATATCCGGCTTTCCATTTGAATGCGATGGTGTAGTCGTCTACATAATGACCTTTAAACTCCATTCGAACCAGTATCCTGTGTTTGGCAATATCCTGATTTTCGAGGCAAAAGAAAATAAGATTGATTGTGTACCCTTCATTTTTGAATATCTCTGCCCAATAAAGGGGATTGACATCAAAATTTGTTTCATAACAAAAATCAGCCTTGCCGGATAATGCTTCGTCGACAGCTTTCTCAAATATTTCGGTTGTATTGTTTCTTGCGAATTCTTCCCGGAGTTCGCTTTCAGGCAATTGATTATAAAGCTCAAGGAAGAGTTTGTCGTAATCGAACGAGAGTAACCCTTCGGATAAGAAAGAAGGTGCGAACGTTGATTTTCCGGCACCGTTACATCCTGCGATGATTGTCAAAACGGGCATTTACCTGTAATGCATTAAAATGCTCCTTACTTAATTGTCCATTTCTTTTTCTTTCCTGAAATAGATTTTCTTGTGGGAGTACTTGTTTGTTCAGAATTTCCCTTGCCTTTGCCATTTGGTCGGTAACTTTGATACCTGTAATTATTTTCTGCTTACTCATAGAACCAACATTTTTGCTTGTTTATAATACCTTATCTAACGATTTCTCTACAGATAAAGTACTTTTTTAGAAAGACCCTGCAAAGATAATACTTATTTTTCAATAAACACCCCGTCATTGCGAGCGAAGCGAAGCAACCCCCTCTCACCCTCACAATGTAAATTATCCTCGTCATTGCGAGGAGCGAAGCGACGAAGCAACCCCCT
>JAYFPP010000289.1:0-8262 GCA_034927635.1 Paludibacter sp. | reverse complement strand
TTGCGTGTATTCTGGGAACCGGCTCCAACTCCTGTTATTATGACGGTCAGCAAATCGTACAAAATGTATCTCCACTGGGCTTTATCCTGGGAGATGAAGGCAGTGGCGCTGTCATGGGAAAACAGTTGATTGCTGATTGTTTGAAACACCAACTTCCGGATTGGCTAGGAGATAAACTCCTGGATGAATATGGATTAACTCCGGCACAGATTTTAGAATCAGTTTATTCACAACCATTTCCAAACCGATTTTTAGCTTCATTCACTCCGTTTCTCCTTGAACATATCGAAGAACCAGCCATATTCAATTTGGTGTACGACAGTTTCGATGCTTTTTTTACACGAAATGTAATGCATTACAATCTGGAAGATATTGAAGTAGGATTTATGGGTTCTATTGCCTGTGATTTTCGGGACACTTTGGAAATCGTTGCATCAGAACGAAACATTAATGTCAGTCAGATTCTATGTGAGCCTATGGAAGGGCTCGTCAGGTTTCACTCCTGAATTTTAAGTAACAAAGTTATTACAACGCCCCTTTTATATACTTAAAAGCTTTTCCCAGTCCGGCAACAATATCTCCGGCCATCAGTGACTCTTCGGACTCGGTTTCAAGTGCCAGATCGGCCGATAAACCATGAAGAAAAACGCCTAATTTAGCCGTATTTTCGGGAGAATATCCCTGTGCCAACAAAGACCCGAGTATTCCGGTCAGCACATCTCCTGACCCGGCCGTAGCCATACCGGGATTTCCTGTGCTATTGAAGTAAATCTGACCTTCAGGAGTGATTATCCGGGAATATGCCCCTTTCAGGATAATATAGACCTGATATTTTGCTGCGAGTTCCAATCCTTTTTTCATTTGTTCAAAGGCATTTCCCCGTTCCCCGGTAAGGCGTTCAAATTCCTTTGGATGTGGGGTCAGAATACTGCCTGCCGGGACTGAACTCAACATTTTCTTTTCAGAAGCAATGATATTTAAGGCATCAGCATCCAGCACACATGGTTCTTTAAGGTGTCGGAGTAATTCGCGCAACATATCCACAGTGACAGTTCTGGTACCAATACCCGAACCGATTGCCAAAGCATCGTATTTATCGGCATGAAAGAACTCTGAAATACAATCCGGGTGATGATCAGCTTCATAAATCACTTCCGGCGATATAGTTTGCAAGATACAACGGTTACCTTCGGGTCCATGCAATGTCAGCAAACCCACCCCACTACGCAAAGCCGCCTTTGCAGAAAGGATAGATGCGCCTGCCATTCCCTTACTACCGGCGAGAATAGCCAAATGACCATATGTTCCCTTATGAGAAAATTTCTGACGTTTTTCAATTATCCTTCTTATATCGTGAATATCAATGTAACTATAACCTGACGAAATCGCTTTTATCCCCTCTGGATGCAAATGAATATCCAGAACAGACCAATGACCGATGAAACTATCATTTTCTGCAAAGAAACAAGCTATTTTCGGAAACTGAAAAGTATAAGTATAATCTGCTTTAACAGTAGGTTCGGTCATGTGGTGACAGGAATCTCCATTCATTCCTGAAGGAATATCAATGGCTATTACAACGTTTGTAGTTTTGTTGATAAATTCAACAGCCTCTGCAAAGATTCCCGCGAGCGGCCTGTTCAAACCTGATCCAAAAAGGCCATCAACAACAACTGCATCTTTTACAAGTACAGGCGCTACAAACTCATTGACAAATTCAGTAAATATGCCGGGGCATGACTTTAATAATCTTGCTTTGTTTTCTTCACAATCAGGAGAGAGTTTATCAGTATAGTATAGATATACCTGTACCGTGTAACCGGCTTTATATAATTTCCTTGCCAAAGCCAAAGCATCTCCACCGTTATTTCCCGGTCCGGCCATCACGCAAAAAACCGTATTTGTCAGGGGATACTGCTTTTTGAATGCCTCAAACAAAGCATCTGCAGCCCTTTCCATCAGGTCAATGGAGTCGATAGGCTCATGATCAATGGTGTATTGATCAAGTTGACGGATTTGGGAAGTAGTGAATATTTTCATGTTAAATTTTCAGTTCTAATGCATCAGGATTCCTTCTGTTATCCAATATAGACAATATAATTACTTCTATTTGAGAAAACGAATAGAAAACAGTAAAATTTCTGATAAACAATGCTCTGACATCATCAAATTCAGTTCTTTTACCTATTTCCGGATGACGAGTGATCAATAGTACTTCCTTTCGAATTAACTTGTATAACAATACAGTATAAACACTGCTTTCATTTTTTAATTTGTAATAGGTCAGAATATCTGTAAGCTCAATTTGAAATCTGTGGGTCCAGATTATTTTTCTTTCAGGCATTTCTCAATTTCAATTTGAAAAGCAGCATCATCAAGAAATAAACCCTTTTTATAGTCTTTACCGGCAGCATAAATTGATTCTTTCTGAGCATCTGAAAGCATCATGATTTTTTCTTCTTTATTTTCTTTAATCATAGTTTCTATGCCTTTAAGTAAGTTCAAATCTTCAATTTGTCCAATTTGAAATAATAATGTTTTTTTCAATTCAGGTGTATTCATACAGATAAAATTTTCTACAAAAATACACATTGTTTTGAAAGTCAGATAAGCAAAAGGTATATTTTTTCGTCAATACAAAACCTCTGCTGAATAAGCCGGGATTTCTATCACAATTTGCTTATTTTTTACCTCAAATTTATTACTGAAGAGTGCTTTAAACGTTTTATTTACAAAATAATCCGGCAACAGAATTTTCATGTTTTTACTTTTTGCTGAGTTATTGATTAAAACAACTGCTTCCTGTCCAAAATATTTTCTGGCATATACCCAACTGTCTGCCGTGTTATGCAGATTTATAAAGTCGCCATATACCAGTACCGGATGTTCTTTTCTAAGATGTGTCAGTGCAGCCACCTGATTCCGGAGTCTTGTCTCGCGACCGTTCAGGTTATCAAAACGCATCATACGCCTTGAATCCGGGTCATTCCCACCCGTCATGCCAATTTCATCTCCATAATAAATGACGGGGACACCCGGGATGGTAAGATTAAAGGTGTGAAACAAAAAGAACCTATCATAAGCCGTGGAATCAGTGATCCCAATTTCGCGACTCCATCCCGCCGCTTTGGCATCTTCCCCCATCCTTATATCTCCTGATGCGTAAGCCATGAACCGGGCTTTATCATGATTACCGGAAATATAGCCCATCAGATTATGATTACCATAGGTCTGCAGGCTCGATTTCAACACTTCATACACGCGTGTAAGATCACCTCCGACTCCCGCAAAAGTAGTATTGGCAATATCATATACATTGAAATCGAACTGACCGTCGAGCATACCCGAAGTCAGATAACTGGCTATCAGACGTGGGCTACCATAAGTCTCACCGATCTGGTAAGGTTGTTTACCCGGGAATTCCTTTTTCATTTTCAGCGTCAAAGTTCTCCAGAAAGCCTCTTCCACATGTTTACAGGCATCATGACGAAAACCATCCAATTCAAATTCCTTCATCCAGAAAATGGCGGAATCAGTCATCATATCCACCACTTTAGGGTTTGAAAAGTCAAGTGAAGGCATGAACACATCAAACCAGGTTGTCAATCGCTGTTCATCCCATTTCTCAACATTCATTGATCCATCGGGTAAATATAAATTCGTTGCATATTCAGGATGTTGCTGATAAAGCGGATGTAATTCGTGTACATGATTAGCCACATAATCCAAAAGGATATTGATATCCTTTGCATGAGCATCTTGCACCAGAGATTTAAAAATTTCATTTGTTCCGAAGCGGGTATCGACTTTTGACGACGAAACCGGCCAATAACCATGATAACCAGAAAATTTTGTCTTCATCGGTGCATAATAACCGTAAGCACCCTCAGGGTTTTGGTTCAACGGTGAAATCCAAAGGGTATTGACACCCAGTGTCTCAAAATAGCCTTCGTTGATTTTTGCCTGTAAACCTGCCAGATCTCCTCCAAAATAATCCGCTTTTGGATGAACGTCCGGCCTGTTTAGTGGCTTATCGTTCAATTTATCTCCATTATTGAAACGATCAACTAACATAAAATACATGATTTGCGCATGCTTGTCCTGACGTTTAATCTGTTTTGCGTGCTCAAGGACCTCTCCATCATGAAGGGGAATCAGCAAATCATTACTCACACCATAGCTGTTCGATGCCCATACCCTGATATAGGAACGTTCAAGCTCAAGGGCTTCCAGGGGAATATCAAAAGTTATTTCATCATTTATCCTTTTGATAAAAGTGTCAGGTAACCGATAGTTTTGCCAGTATACAAATAAATCACTGACCGTATTTTTTACCTGCAAGCATATTTTATGATGTTGAGAATTTATTGTATACAACACCGGAAAGGAATCCTGCAGACCGGGAATTTGCAGAATTGAATTATATTTTCCAAAACCATTGTCTACCTTCATGGGATTGTTACCATCATGATTTTGTTCTCCATCCAGTTTCATCTGGTAAAGATAAGCACCCGGACTCAGATTGAGCACTACCTGAAACCAGCCGGAATCATTTTTCTGCAAATCAGGAGTCAATGATGGCGTCCAATCGTTCATCTGACCTGCAATCTGTACCTTTGTATAACTTTTGCCCTGTGGGTTGAATGTGAAAACGTAAGGAGCCTTATCTGATTTCCGGCACGGAATGGAATATGCTACTCCACTGATCCAAACCTGTACATCTACAAACGCCTCCATTTCAGGCAAAACATCAATTTCGACGATTTGCTTATCAACACTCAGTTGCAGTTTCATCATCGATGAAGAAGCTGTAACTGAATCAATCAAATTGACATCCAGTATAAAATCCTGCAAATAAACAGTGTTCACACCCTGTTCCAATGTGAGAAGAGAATTTAATTTCTGATTATCAGCTGAGTCTGCCGGAGCATTCAATGATGGTTGACATGCATAAAAAACTGATAAAGCCAGTATAAAAATGGCAAATTTCTGATATCTCATATGTTATAAATTTTATACATTTGTTTTTTCGTTAGTCAACGGTCGACGGTCAATAGACTGTTGTCTTTTGTCTGTCGACTTATTATTGCAAAGCTAATATCATCACCGATTTTCCCGGAACCTTAATCATTTCGTTTAACGGCACTTGTTCTTTTGTGATAATATTTATACCGCTTTGTTTACCACTAAGCATTTCATCAAAGCGTTTTATATCAACGGCTTGTTGTCTGTCATTATTATTCACCAGCACCATCACCTTTGCATCGTCCTTATACCTGAAGTAGACGTAAATGCCGTTTTCAGGGATAAACTGCTTCATTTTACCATTCTGCAGCACCGGATTTGATTTACGATACTGCAACAATGTTTTCAGATAATCAAAAACATCGTTTTCCTTTTCCGTGCGACCGACACGGTCAAAGGCCTTACGATCATCTTCAGGAAAACCACCGGGAAAGTCAAAACGATGTCCTTCATAGTTCCCTTTGATGCCATTCAGCATGATTTCAGTGCCATAATATATTTGAGGATAACCCCTAGTAGTGACTAGCATAGCCAGTGCCATTTTGTACTTATCAATATCACCGTTTATCACCGCAGCATAGCGATCTACATCATGATTGTCAATAAAATTCATCAACATATTAGTATTCGGATACGCAAAATCCAAGGCAAAATGCATATAAAAGCGTGCCATACCCTGGTTCCAGCCTTCCGTTTCACTGAAAGCATCCCTGAAAACCACGTTCAGCGGAAAATCCATCACACTGGTGAGATTCGAATTAAAACCATCCTTGTTATTGTTCCCCGACTGATAGTAAGCAATTTCCTGTGAAGTATTCATCCAACACTCTCCCACCACATTCATTTTGGGATATTCATCCCGTATCGCACGAATAAAACGGGAGGCGGTATGAATATCGTTATAGGGGTAGGTGTCCACCCGCAAACCGGCAATACTTGCATATTCAATCCAAAAAACATACACCTGTTTGAGATAATCGAACAGCATAGGATTCTGTAAGTTAAGATCAGGCATATTAGGAGAAAACCAACCGTGAGTCAACCGGTGCAAATCAGACTGAGCCGAATGAGGATCGGTCCACGACATCATACGATAATTTGACGAAGTAAAAGTATCCCACCTGTTGAACCAGTCTTTAGCTGGTATATCTTTCATCCACCAGTGTCCGATTCCGCAATGATTGGGAACAAGATCAAGGATCATTTTTATCCCGTATTTTTTTGCTTCCTGCGACAAGCGCGGATAATCTTCATTGGTACCAAGTCGCGGATCGATCTTATAATAATCAGTGCAGGCATAATGATGATACGAATAATTGGTATCGTTGTTATCAAAAAAAGGAGTTGTCCAAAGCGCAGTAATTCCCAGGTCAGCCAGATAAGGAATTCTCGAAATGACACCCTCAATATCACCTCCGTGACGTTTTCCCAAATCCAGTCGATTGACACCCTGATGATAGCCCGCAACAGAATCATTGGCCGGATTACCATTTACAAAGCGATCGGGCATAATAAGATAAACAGCATCAGCTTCTGAGAAACTTTCACGTTGACGGGAATTTGTTTCACGTTGTTTCAGTTCATAAGGATAACGCTGTACTTCTTCCCCTTTCTGAATCAAAAGATCAAATTTCCCGGGTTTTGTTTTTTTGCTGATCTTTAAATAAAGAAAAACATAATTCGGATTATCGGTTACAGATTTACGAACAATCTTAATTCCCGGATATTTAACAGCAACTTTTGCAGAAGCAATATCTTTACCGTATAACATCAACTGCATTTCCGGTTGCTGCATATCTGTCCACCAAAACAAAGGTTCCACCCTCTGCACCAATGCTCCTGTCACCGGTTGATGCAAAAAGCAAATCAACAATAAACACAAAATATACGTTTTACTCATGACTTAGATGGGTTAATTTGATTAGACTGATCATGTACGAATAAAACACTTACGGCAGCAATTAACAGGAAGACACCCGACATAATCAGCGCATAAATTGCCTGAGAATCAAACACTCTTTTTATTATCGGTCCGCCAAAAACCCCGTTAACAATTTGAGGTACTGTAATAAAGATATTAAATATACCCATATAAACGCCCATCTTACGGGCAGGCAATGCCGGAGCAAGAATAGCATAAGGCATGGCCAGTATACTTCCCCAGGCGATGCCAACACCTATCATTGAAAAGAGCAGCATGTTAGGGTCAGAAATAAAATATACGGATAGGAGTCCCGCACTACCGGCAATAAGAGAAAGACTATGTGTCAGTTTTCTCCCAAGTTTCCGGGCGATCATGGGCAAAAACAAAGCATAAATCATAGCAACCCCATTATAAATCCCGAAAATAATCCCTACCCAGTTACCTGCATCCTGATATGCCAAAGAATGCGTATCACCTACTGCCACACCATAAATATGCTGAGCAACAGCAGGTGTAGTAAATACCCACATTCCGAAAAGCGCAATCCATGAGAAGAACTGTACCAATCCGAGCCGACGCATAGTTTTGGGCATATGCACAAAATCCCTGAAAATATCAGAAAACTTTGTCTTTTCCTCATTAATTTCTTCCTTTTGAAATTCGGCTAATTGTTGTGGTGAATATTCCTTTGTCGTAAAAACTGTCCACAAAATACTGAATATCAACACTGCCGCACCAATATAAAATGAAAACACCACATTATCAGGAATCCCTCCATCAGGAGCCATTTTAGAAATACCAAACCACTCAGCCAGCATATAAGGCAACCAGGATCCGACCACAGCTCCTACCCCAATTAGAAAAGTTTGAATAGAAAAACCCTGAGTAGTCTGATCAGCGGGTAACATATCGCCGACTAGTGCTCTGAAAGGCTCCATCGCAACATTAATAGAAGCATCCATCATCATCAGAAAACCCGCACCAATAAACATCGGGGGCAGATAATGTGCAAAAACGCCGGCATTAGGCATTAGCAGTAAAGCAATAGCAGCCAGGATAGCTCCGGTAAGGAAAAACGGTCGCCGACGACCCAGTCGTGTCCATGTTCTGTCGGAATAATATCCGATAATCGGCTGAATAATGAGACCCGTGAGCGGAGCCGCCAGCCAAAACCATGATAAATGCTCCATGTCGGCGCCAAAGGTTTGTAAAATGCGGCTTGCATTGGAGTTTTGTAATGCAAATCCGAACTGTATGCCGAGAAATCCCATCGACATAGAAAGAATCTGGAAAAAGGATAAACGGGGCTTCAT
>JAYFPP010000245.1:0-7228 GCA_034927635.1 Paludibacter sp. | reverse complement strand
TACAATAAAAAATAACTATATTTGAACCGATTTATTAACAGCTATATTATCTTGCAGCAAACATTTGTACAGTACACTTCACTATCGTACATAGCTGTAATAACAATGTTCAATAGTTTGCATGGCTAAATTTCCCCTTTACCACCAACACGATCAAATGGACTGCGGTCCAACCTGTTTGCGAATGATCGCAACACACTACGGCCGTACTTATTCACTGGAAGGACTTCGAGAGAAATCTCATTTCACCCGCGAAGGCGTATCATTACTGGGGATCAGCGAGGCAGCAGAGAAGTTAGGATTAAGATCTGTTGGCGTATTTGTTTCATTCGAAGAATTAAAAGAAGCTCCACTCCCCTGCATCGTACACTGGAATCAACAGCATTTTGTGGTAGTGTACGATATCCGAAAAAAAAACGGTAAAGAAATTGTATATGTTGCCGACCCGGGTGCCGGTACACTGAAATATACCAAAGAAGAATTTTGTCGTTGTTGGGCCAGTACCAGAAACGAAGGCAAGGATGAAGGTATAGCACTTTTGCTCGAAACTACCCCTGAATTTTACCAGCATGAAGATGAGAAAGTCAGAAAAAAAGGATTTGCCTTTTTATTCGCTTATCTTCGCCCCTACAAAAAACTTATTTTTCAACTCTTTTTAGGACTATTCTTTGGCAGTCTTTTACAACTGTTACTTCCGTTTCTCACCCAGTCTATAGTCGATTTTGGTGTATCTGCACAAAATCTTAACTACATCTATTTAGTCCTTGCTGCCCAGTTAGTGCTGGTTTTCAGTTCCTCTACCGTTGAGTTCATTCGTGGATGGATCTTACTGCACATTGGTACGCGCGTTAACATCTCGCTGATATCCGACTTCCTTGCAAAATTAATGCGTCTCCCAATGTCGTATTTCGACACAAAAATGGTAGGCGATATTATGCAACGCATGGGAGATCACACCAGAATTCAGAATTACCTCACCAATTCCAGCCTGAATATTCTGTTTGGCATATTTAACATCCTCATTTTCACACTGGTTTTGTTATTTTACAATTTCACTATTTTCCTGATCTTCGTTATAGGCAGCTTACTCTATTTCAGCTGGGTAAGTTTATTCATGAAACGCAGAGCACTACTCGATCACAAAAATTTCGCACAACAGGCAGCTAATCAAAGCAATGTTATTCAGCTAATTACAGGCATGCAGGAAATTAAGCTGAATGCTTGCGAGAAACAAAAAAGATGGGAATGGGAAAGAATTCAAGCCAAACTTTTCAAACTAAGAATCAAAGGGTTGGCATTGAGTCAGTATCAGGATTCAGGAGCAGTTTTCATCAATCAAACAAAAAACATCATCATTACTGCTTTGGTTGCCAAATTTGTTATCGACGGACAAATGACCCTCGGTATGATGCTTTCGGTACAATACATTCTCGGTCAGCTAAACAGCCCCATTGATCAGCTAATCAACTTTTACAGAGAATCACAGGATGCCAGACTTAGCATTGAAAGGTTGAGCGAAGTACATGAGAAAGAAGATGAAGAAGATGATTCCAACAACTATATACAGGAAATACCCAAACAACAGGACATTCTAATGCAGGATGTCTCTTTTGCCTACGACACGACTAAGGCAGGAAAGCCGGTGGTAAGAAATATTCAACTACACATCCCGACAGGCAAACAAACAGCGATAGTCGGTACAAGCGGTAGTGGTAAAACCACCCTGATGAAACTTATGCTGGGATTCTATCCGGTTCAGAATGGAGATATCATGCTGGGTAATAGCAATTTAAACCAGTACAATCTGCGGGAATGGAGGAAGAAATGCGGAGTAGTTATGCAGGATGGCTTCATCTTTTCAGATAGCATCGCCAGGAATATTGCTCCGGGAGAAGAGAATATAGATAAGACAAAACTCCTTAATGCCGTTATCACAGCTAATATCCGTGAATTTATCGAGTCATTGCCTCTGCGTTATGACACTAAAATCGGATCCGAAGGTCATGCACTGAGTCAGGGACAAAAACAACGCATCCTTATTGCCAGAGCTGTCTACAAAGATCCGGAATTCGTTTTTCTCGATGAAGCAACCAATGCCCTTGACACAAACAACGAAAAAGTTATTATGGATAATCTCCAGCAATTCTTTAAGGGAAGGACATCCGTTGTCATTGCTCATCGGTTAAGCACTGTAAAAAATGCCGATCAGATTGTTGTCATTGATAATGGAGAAATCAGGGAAAGTGGCACCCACGAGTCTCTCACAAGAAAAAAAGGCGCTTATTATCAGTTAGTTAAAAATCAATTAGAATTATAATCTCCTAACGGTAATGTCAGATAAAAAGGAAGAAGGAAATAAAATAGAACTCCGTAGCAATGAGGTCCAGGAAATACTTTCCCGCCCTCCCCGCAAGCTTATACGTTATGGCACATCTGTCATTTGTACTATTCTTGCTTTGTTAATTGCTGGAAGTTTCATTTTTAATTTTCCCGACATCATCAGTGGTGAAGTGGTGATTACCACCGAAAACCCACCGGCATGGGTTGTTGCCAGAGCATCAGGGTTTATCAAAGAGCTCAATTGCTCTGACAAACAAAATGTTAGCAACGGTGACATACTGGCAATTATCGAGAATCCGGCATCAACAGAAGATATAAAAAGGCTCACAGAAATTATTAATCTTACAGTTATTAACGACACACTAATTCAAATTCCAACCGACAGCTTCAAGCACGATTTCGTACTCGGTGATATCCAAACCAACTTTTCATCTTTCATTCAGGCACACACAGATTATCAGAATTTCGTACAATCAAACCTTATTGAGCAAGAAAAGGAATTGATATACAAGCAGATAAACAGCAGAAAGATTTTCATCACCAATTTAAGAAAACAACTGGAAAACAAACAAAGAGAATATAAAATTGTTTTGAACACCTATCTGCGTGAAAAGAAATTGTACGAACAAAAAGTTATTTCAGGTTATGATATGGAGAAAGCTGAACAGAGCTATCTGAATATCCAACAGGAAATTCAGCAAATACAGACTTCCATATCACAGGAAGACGTAGTATCTTCACAACTATCAGCATCTTACAACAAACTCGAAGTACAATACACCAAAGAAAAACACCAATCAATATCAAGTCTGAAGTCGGCCTTCGATGGGTTAAAATCAGCTATTGAACAATGGCACCACAACTACGTACTCACCGCACCTCTTTCAGGATCAGTTACTTTCAACAATATCTGGAAGCAAAATCAGCATGTAGAAGCCGGCAATAAAGTTTTCGCCATCATCTCAGATCATCCCGGAGAGATCATTGCCCGGGTTAAAGTACCGGTAGGTGGATCAGGGAAAATAGTCCCCGGACAAAAAGTGAACATCAAAGTGGTCGGTTACCCTTATCTTGAATATGGATTAATTTTGGGTAAAACCCGTAATATTTCCTTAGTTCCAAACGACAAAAACTACATGGTTGAAGTAAGCATTGATCAAAATCTGATGACAACCAACAAAAGGCAGCTTCGTTTTACCGGAGAATTAACCGGAACTGCCGACATTATCACCGAAAACCGGAGCTTAATTGAAAGAATTTTCTCCCCGATCAAATATATTTTCACTTTTTCGCAAAAAAACTGAAAATATTTTGTGAAAAAACCGTGATTTTTGTTAGAACTTTGATTAAAGTTTGTGAGAACTTTGTGAGATTTTTGAATAAATCTCCTGAAAGCTTTACCCCCACTCGATTTTAACACTTGATATCTACAAAAAATGACCTGTTTTCCGGTTTTTATATCAAAAATCTTTAAGGGAAAACTCTAACTTTACACCTATCACGCAATTTTCTGTTCTAAAGCAAAAAAAGTTCCATATTAAGCATCATTTTTCATAAACAAAATGAGATTATTGCGAGAATATATTCTACGCTTTTGATTAGAACTGAAAGTGGATAGTTTAATTCAGAGCGTGAATCTGACACGATACTCAATAAAAAATGTACGAATCTAAAATCAAGCGACGAGCAGACATCTTTTACATATCAACCTATGATTATATTCATGGCATACACGATTTATACAACAAAAAAAGGCTTTCCTTTACAGGAAAACCTTTTTATTATAAACATTCTTGTATTTATTATGCTTTTTCTTCAGCAGGAGCTTCTTCAGCTGCCGGAACTTCAGCATCAACAACCGTTTCCTCTGCCACAGGAGCTTCTTCTACTACCGGAGCTACTTCCTTAGCGGCAGCAGTTTTCTTTGCAGCAGCAGCCACCGGAGCGTCTTTCTCATCAGCCTTCTTAGCAGAAGAACGACGGGTACGAGCCGCTTTCTTGGTTGCTTTTTCTTTCAGCATATTTTCATTGTAGTCAACAAGCTCAATGATACACATCTCAGCACTATCACCCAAACGTAAACCAGTACGAAGGATGCGTGTATAACCACCCGGACGATTGGCAATCTTTTGAGAAATGTTCTGGAAAAGTTCAGTTACAGCTTCTTTGTTCTGCAGATAACTGAATACAACACGGCGTGAATTAGTTGTATCATCTTTCGATTTTGTCAACAGTGGTTCAACATAAACACGTAAAGCTTTAGCCTTCGCAAGCGTTGTTGAGATTCTCTTGTGTTGAATAAGTGATATTGCCATGTTGGCCAACATGGATTTTCTATGTGCCGCCTGACGGCCTAAATGATTGAATTTTTTATTATGTCTCATTTTCCTTAGTCTTTATCTAATTTATACTTGGCAATATCCATTCCGAATGACAAATTCAAGCTCTCTAATTTTTCATCCAATTCGGTAAGTGATTTTTTACCAAAATTGCGGAACTTCAATAAATCGTGACGGTGATATCCTGCCAACTGTCCCAGGGTTTCTACATCGGCTGCTTTCAAACAATTCAAAGCACGTACGGAAAGCTCAAGATCGGTTAGTTTTGTTTTCAACAACTGACGCATATGAAGGAATTCTTCATCGAAATCGTCGCTTGTTTCTGTTTCAACAACCTCAAGTGAGATTTTCTCATCAGAGAAAAGCATGAAATGATGAATCAGAATTTTAGCGGCTTCCTTCAAAGCTTCTTTTGGATGAATTGAACCATCGGTATCAATTTCTATCACAAGTTTTTCGTAGTCAGTCACCTGCTCAACGCGGAAGTTTTCGATGGCATATTTTACATTCCTGATAGGAGTAAAAATAGCATCAATAGGGATAACTCCCAAATCGCCATTGACTGATTTATTTTCCTCTGCAGGCACATAACCGCGTCCTTTATCGACAGTGATATCAATCTGGAAGCTTGCTGAAGCATCTAATTCACAAATAATCAGATTTGGATTCAACACTTCGAAACCGGTGAAGTATTTACCTATGTCTCCCGCTTTCAACATGGACGTTCCGGAAACATTGATGGTTACTTTCTCATTCTCTATATCTTCTACAACTTGTTTAAAACGAACCTGTTTCAGATTTAAAATGATATTGGTAACATCATCAATAACACCGGGAATGGTTGAATACTCATGATCAATGCCTTCAATTTTGATTGCTGTAATTGCGAAACCTTCTAACGAAGACAAGAGAATGCGGCGTAAAGCATTACCTATAGTAATACCGTAACCGGGTTCCAGCGGACGAAATTCAAACTTACCGTGAAAATTGTCGGCCTCCAACATGATTACCTTATCGGGTTTTTGAAATGCTAATATAGCCATGGTTTCACTTATTATTTAGAGTACAACTCAACGATTAATTGTTCTTTGATATTTTCCGGAATATCATCACGTTCCGGAATATGGATATAGGTACCGGCAAGGGCTGATTCATTCCATTCAATCCATGGGTATTTTGAGTGGTTGAAACCGTTCAGGGATTCAAGGATCACTTCCATAGATTTATTTTTCTCGCGAACAGCGACTACCTGACCCGGACGAACGTGATATGAAGCGATATTCACAACTTTTCCATCCACGGTAATATGTTTGTGGCTTACCAACTGACGGGCACCGGCACGTGTCGGAGCAAAGCCTAAACGATACACGATGTTATCAAGACGGGATTCGAGCAACTGCAACAAAATAACCCCGGTTACACCTGGTTTACTTTGTGCCTTTTCGTACATATTACGGAATTGTTTTTCCAATACGCCATAGGTGTATTTAGCTTTCTGCTTTTCACGCAGCTGAATACCGTATTCAGAAGTTTTTTTACGTCGGTTGTTTCCGTGTTGTCCCGGAGGATAATTCTTCTTGGACAATACTTTGTCCGGTCCGAAAATAGCCTCACCGAATTTACGGGCAATTTTTGATTTTGGTCCAATATATCTTGCCATTATTTTTGTATTTTATTATTTTATGATTATCTGCTTACTGAAGCTGTTCTGAAAAGGCCGCAATTGCTGAGAGGTTAAACGCAATTCAGATCAGAGACAAATTTCATTTACGCAAAGATTATTTTCAAATCTTAAAACCGTTTAATCTCAAATTAAACTCTACGACGTTTCGGTGGACGACAACCATTGTGTGGCAGTGGTGTAACGTCAACGATTTCTGTCACCTCAATACCAGCACCATGTACTGTACGGATGGCTGATTCGCGTCCGTTACCCGGTCCTTTAACATAGGCTTTTACTTTACGCAGCCCTAAATCGAAGGCCACTTTTGAACAATCCTGAGCAGCCATTTGCGCTGCATAGGGAGTATTTTTCTTTGATCCGCGGAATCCCATTTTACCGGCTGAAGACCATGAGATAACCTGACCATCGCCATTTGTAAGAGTCACGATAACATTGTTGAAAGATGAGTGCACGTGCAACTGACCTACACCATCTACTTTTACGACTCTTTTTTTGGCTGCAACTGTTTTCTTTGCCATATAATATTATTTTTTTAGCTTGTCTAAAATTCGCTACAGTTAAACCTTATTTAGTTGCTTTTTTCTTGTTAGCAACTGTTTTCTTTTTACCCTTACGTGTACGAGCATTGTTTTTCGTACTTTGTCCTCTCAATGGGAGACCGATACGGTGACGGATCCCGCGGTAGCAACCGATGTCCATCAAACGTTTGATGTTCAACTGTACCTCCGAACGAAGATCACCTTCCACTTTGTATCCGGCGCCAATGATTTCACGGATTTTAGCTGCTTGGTCGTCAGTCCAGTCTTTAACCTTGATGTTGATGTCAACACCAGCTTCTTCTAAAATCTTTTTTGCATTACTGCGA
>JAYFPP010000159.1:0-16623 GCA_034927635.1 Paludibacter sp. | reverse complement strand
GATTTTGGTGCGCTGACTTCCGGTGATGCGGGTGTTTTTGCCTCAACAGCCGGTGTTTCCTTTATGGGGATTTCAGTATTAAGTTGGGCTTTGGCACTGATCTTTATCGGGGGTGCCGGTAAATCGGCCATGTTCCCGCTGCACATTTGGTTGCCCGACGCCATGGAAGGCCCGACTCCGGTTTCGGCATTGATACACGCTGCTACCATGGTGGTGGCGGGAGTTTACTTAGTGGCCCGCTTGTTTCCGGTTTACCTCTTTTATGCTCCTGATGTACTGCATGGCATTGCCTATGTCGGAGCTTTTACCTCATTATTTGCCGCTGTAATTGCCTGTGTGCAGACCGATATTAAACGGGTACTGGCATTTTCCACCATCTCGCAGATTGGTTTTATGATGGTAGGTTTGGGCGTTTCGGGAATGGGCGGACATCACGGACTGGGGTATATGGCCTCGATGTTCCACCTGTTTACCCATGCCATGTTCAAAGCTTTGCTCTTCCTCGGTGCCGGCTCTATCATCCATGCGGTTCACAGCAATGAAATGAGTAAGATGGGCGGACTTCGCAAATACATGCCGGTAACACACATCACCTTTTTGATTGCTTGTCTGGCTATTGCCGGGATACCTCCTTTCTCGGGTTTCTTCAGCAAAGATGAAATCCTTTCGGCTACTTTCGAATTCAGTCCCTATCTGGGTGCAACGATGAGTCTTATTGCTGGTCTGACAGCCTTTTATATGTTTCGTTTGTATTACGGAATTTTCTGGGGAAAAGAACACAAACAACATCATACGCCTCACGAGTCGCCGTTCGCTATGACTTTGCCGCTGGGTTTTCTTGCGCTGGTGACCGTTGTGGCAGGATTTATTCCTTTCGGTAAGTTTGTTACCAATGATGGCGCGCCTTACGAGATTCATCTGAACTGGAGCGTAGCTGCCCTAAGTGTGGTTGTTGCCGTGGTAGCTATACTACTCGCAACACTAATGTATCGGAAGGAAAGTACTATTCCTGTGAAACTGGCTAAAACATTCGGAGGGTTGCATAAAGCTGCCGGACGCCGTTTTTATATCGATGAAGTGTATCTCTTTATTACAAAGAAAGTTATTTTCAAAAATGTGTCAGATCCCATTGCCTGGTTCGACCGTCACGTGATTGATGCCACCATGAATGGTTTCGCCGAAGTTACTCAGTGGATTTCCGTGAGAATCAAAGGATTTCAATCGGGCAGAATACAGCAGTACGCTTATGTTATTCTGCTGGGGACATTATTAATTGCTGCTTTAGTCATCTTTTTATAAAAAGTATAAGATATATGAACTTCTTATCCATATTTGTTCTTGTTCCCCTGTTGATGATGATGGCTTTGTTTTTTGCAAAGAACCGTGTTCAGATCAACTTTATTGCAGCCTCCGGGGCGACTGTGCTGTTGATTCTTTCAGGACTACTCACTTACTTCTATCTTGCTGAACGTGCTGCCGGTAACACTGCTGAAATGCTTTTCATGGCTGATACGGTTTGGTATGCACCTTTCAATATCCATTATTCGGTAGGAGTCGACGGAGTGTCGGTTGCCATGCTAATGCTTACGTCCATCATTGTTTTTACCGGCGTATTTGCTTCGTGGAAAATTGATCCGCTCCCGAAAGAGTTTTTCTTATGGTATTGTTTGTTGTCCATTGGCGTTTACGGATTCTTTATATCGATAGACCTGTTTACCATGTTCATGTACTACGAAATAGCGTTGATTCCCATGTACCTGCTGATAGGCATCTGGGGAACGGGTAAGAAAGAATATGCAGCAATGAAGCTGACTTTGATGTTGATGGGTGGATCGGCTTTATTACTGGTAGGAATTTTAGGTATTTATTATTTCTCGGGTGCTGAATCCATGAATATTCTGGAAATCGCACAGAAATCAATTCCGCTATCGGCACAATATTATCTTTTCCCGCTGACTTTTATGGGATTTGGTGTGTTGGGTGCATTGTTTCCTTTCCACACATGGTCGCCCGACGGTCATGCTTCGGCGCCTACAGCAGTATCGATGCTTCATGCGGGAGTATTAATGAAACTCGGTGGATATGGTGCTTTCCGTGTAGCCATGTACCTGATGCCTGAAGCGGCTCACGAAATGGCCTGGATATTCCTTATCCTGACCGGCATCAGTGTGGTTTACGGTGCTTTCTCGGCGGTTGTACAAACCGACCTGAAATATATCAATGCTTATTCATCGGTGAGTCACTGCGGACTGGTACTTTTTGCCATCCTGATGATGAACGAAACGGCGATGACGGGTGCGGTGATGCAAATGCTTTCGCACGGACTGATGACGGCCCTTTTCTTTGCCCTGATCGGAATGATCTATGGAAGAACGCATACACGATTGATTACCCAAATGGGCGGACTGATGAAAGTAATTCCTTTTCTGGGAGTAAGTTATGTCATTGCGGGTTTGGCTTCACTGGGTTTACCGGGATTAAGCGGTTTTGTGGCCGAAATGACGATTTTCGTGGGAGCATTCCAGGAAACAGATACCTTCCACCGTGTGCTGACCATAGTGGCTGCTTCGTCCATTGTAATTACTGCGGTGTATATCCTGCGGGTAGTTGGTAAGATACTTTATGGTAAAGTGCAGGATGCACATCATGAGGAACTGACCGATGCAACCTGGTGGGAACGCCTCTCGGTGGTTACGCTCATCGTTGCAATTGTTGCTTTGGGTTCAGTGCCATTGTGGATTTCGGATATGATCCATGATAGTTTAGTTCCGGTGGTATCTCAGTTAATGAAATAAAATATATTGTAAAACGTATGTTTGAACTAAGAACTGAGAACTAAGAACTAAGAACTGAGAACTGAGAACTGAGAACTAAGAACTATGAGTTAGGTGAGAAAAAGAGTTGACTTAAGGTGATTACTGATTTGCAAAAATCAACTAAGTTTTTAACTCTTAGTTCTTAGTTCTTAACTCTTAGTTTAAAAGTGCCTTTTGTGGTCAACATACTCTAATAATTATAAAAGTCCGGATAACGGAGTAGAAAAAATATGAATTACTCAAGTTTTTTACAATTACACGATGAGATATCGCTGCTTGCGGTAATCGTTATTCTTCTGATTTACGATATTTTCGCGAGCGAAAAGGCGCAACGTTATTTTCAACCGGTAGCCATAGTGCTGTTTGCTGTTCATACCTTACTGAACTGTGTACCGCGCGATGCCTTTGAAATAACCGGCGGGATGTATAAGTATGTGCCGATGCTCACCTATGTGAAGACAATATTAAACATTGGTACTATCATCATTTTCCTGCAGGCGCACCACTGGCTCAATGGCGAAGAGAGTATTATCCGTCGCGGTGAGTTTTATTTTCTGACGCTTTGTACTTTGCTGGGAATGTATTTCATGATGTCGGCAGGGCACTTCCTGTTGTTCTTCATCGGAATTGAAACGGCGGCTATTCCTATGGCTACTTTAGTGGCTTTCAATAAATACAACCATAAATCGGCTGAAGCGGGTGCTAAATACATCTTATCGTCGGTTTTTGCTTCGGGTATTTCTCTGTTCGGGATGTCAATGATTTATGGAACAACGGGTACTTTGTACTTCGATGACTTATCGACGCTGTTGACCGGTGGACCGATGCAGTTAATGGCATTGGTATTTTTTGCCATCGGATTGTTCTTCAAAATATCGCTGGTTCCTTTCCACCTCTGGACACCTGATGTTTATGAAGGAGCACCTACCAGTATCACCGCCTATCTTTCTGTTATTTCAAAGGGATCAGCAGTTTTCGTATTATTCACCATCTTTGTGAAGGTTTTCGGAAATATGATCGACCAGTGGCAGGCAATCTTATACGGACTGATTGTTGTCAGCATCACACTGGCGAATATCTTTGCCATACGTCAGCAAAACCTGAAAAGGTTCCTTGCTTACTCTTCCATCTCACAGGCAGGTTACATCATGCTGGGTGTAATTAGCGGTACTGCCATGGGTATGAGTTCACTCGTTTACTATGTGCTGGTGTACATGTTCTCCAACTTAGCTGTTTTCGGAGTGGTTTCGGTTATCGAAAACCGCTCAGGAAAAATTATGCTTAAGGACTATAACGGCTTGTATCAAACCAATCCGAAATTAAGTCTTGTGATGATGCTTGCCTTGTTTTCTCTGGCAGGTATTCCTCCTTTTGCAGGATTCTTCAGCAAGTTCTTTATCTTCTCGGCTGCAGTTCAACAAGGATTTTACGTGTTGGTATTCATTGCTTTGATCAACACTATCATTTCATTGTATTATTACCTGCTGGTGGTGAAAGCCATGTTCCTTACCAAAAGCGAAAATCCAATCGAAACGGTTAATAGTGATGTTCCCGTGAAAATCAGTTTGATAGTTTGTACATTGGCTATTGTGCTAACCGGACTTTTCAGCGCTGTTTACGAAAATATCTCACTGCTGGGCTTCGGTCTCTGATTTGTTTTTCTTTAAATTTTGCATTACATTCGTGGTGTCATTGTCGGCAGTTTACGGTTTACGGTCCGTCGTCTGTCGACCTTATTTATAACGCCATGAAAATCTTCAGAATTGTAATGCTTATGAGCTTAATATCATTGTATTCCTGTGGAAATAGGGAGGAAGTAACCCCTAAAGTTGAAGAAGGTTTTATCGAAGTGCCGGGTGGTCGTGTATGGTACCGCATTGTTGGCGCAGATAAACCCGGTGTTCCTTTGCTTACCCTGCATGGCGGTCCCGGTGCTCCCCACGATTATCTGGAACCAATGGAAGCCCTGGCTACCGATCGTCCGGTAATATTTTATGATCAGTTAGGATGTGGTAATTCGGAACTTCCGACCGATACCTCTTTGTGGAATGTGCAGCGTTTTGTGGAGGAACTGGAGCAGGTTCGTACAGCGCTGAAACTTGATAAAGTGCACCTGATGGGTCAATCATGGGGAACGATGCTCGCCGTTGAATACATGCTGCGCAAAAAGCCCGAAGGCATTATGAGTCTCATACTTTCCGGTCCGTACCTGAGTACTCCTCTGTGGGTCGCTGATCAACAGGAATGGATTGCTCAACTTCCCGAAACTGTGCGTGACACCATCCTGAAATATGAAGCTAATGGTGATTTTGCTTCTCCTGCCTATCAGGAAGCCATGGTGGCTTTCTACAACAAACATCTTTGTCGTATCAATCCCTGGCCCGATGCATTGAACCGTGCTTTTGAGGAAATGGGTATGGCTGTGTACATGCATATGTGGGGACCCAGCGAATTTACCATGACGGGCACGTTAAAAAATGCCGATCTGACTGAACAACTACACGAGATCAAAGTGCCGGTACTCTTTACCTGTGGTGAATTTGACGAGGCAACTCCAGCAACCACAAGTTTATATAAAAGTAAAATTTCCGGAGCAGAAATGCATGTCTTTGAGGGAGCATCACATTCGCATATTCTTGAAAAGCCCGAAGCTTATAACCAAAGAGTAAGTGATTTTCTCTCAAAATCAGAAAGTTTTATCAAGTAAACTTAATATTTAGTTCGGAGCCTATCTGCCTTAAATTCTGCAATATAACATGCTGAATTTATACATGGGATATTAAATACATTAAAGGTCACCCTCCGGGAGAAGAACTAATTATGTGAATTCTGACAAACAAGCTATGTTTTTTAATCTACATGCTTATTTAATTAAATGACCATTTTATTGAATAAAAATAAAGATTATCTTTGTCACACCTAAAATGACAAGTTGATACTTTGTCAGTTTCAATTATCAACAACTTTCTTTTTATATTTTTGAAGGTTGTATGTTATTATCCAAAAAAAATCACATTCAGGCTTACTTGAATTCAAATGTATAGAATAAACGATCTTTTTGCAGGCACCGATCCTGAACGTGCATTCAGATTGCTCGTTCATGCTTATCAGGATAAAGTGTATCGTTTTATTTCTTTATTTGTATTAAATGAACAGGAATGTGAAGAATTAACTTCTGATGTCTTCCTCTCATTATGGAATAACAGAGAGAAATTAGCTGAAGTGGAGAACCTCGATAGCTATATTTTTATTGTTGCCAAAAATAAGTCACTCAATCATTTACGAAAAGAAAAAACTGAATTGATTGATTTGGATAAGATCCAGCTGGACGTTTTTCATCATACTCAATCAACCCCTGAATCAATTTTTATTGATAAAGAAATGGTTGAAGAACTGAATGCAGTTATAAATCAACTACCTCACAAAACAAAATTAGCATTTCATTTGGTACGTGAGGATAAAATGAAATACAAGGATGCGGCTGATATTCTCGGTGTTTCAATAAAAACGGTTGAGAAACAGGTAGCTTCGGCGGTGGCAAAACTCAGAGAAAAATTAGGTAAGTAAATCATATTTATATTTTTTGGTATTTGTTTTTATACTTTTATAGGTGATATTATTGCATTGAGTGTTGATTTTCAGTGTTATATAGTTTGATGTGATAAATTTTAAAAAATACTTCAGAATCAAATGGGGGTATTTTTTGAGATAGGTGTCTTTATTGATGTACGCAGCTGCTGGATTTTTTTCTCATATCACATTAATACTAAAAAAAAATCATTATGAAAATTCAACTCAGTTTTTCTCAACTCAGGGCAATTGGTTTAGTTATATTCTTTTCTACAGCACTACAAACCAATGCATTTAATTATTCAGTTTCATTTATTGGTCACGGGGCAAGTACCGAAGTGACAAGTGTTGTGGTACAGAACATCACTAAAGGGACTTCAATGACAGTCGCTACAGGACAGATATTGAATCTGACCGATGGAAATACTTCAACACCCAATGTAACAGCAGGAAATAAAGATGATATTCATTTCAGCAATGATGCCAATGGCAATGTAATTATTCAATTTGAAGCGCCAAGGACTGGAAATGCAATGATCAGTGCCTACACGCCCGATGGAAGAAAAGTAACCGGAATATCTGGCGGAATAAGTGAAGGTAACTGCCGTTATAAAATGTCCTTACCAAAAGGTATTTATGTGGTTCAGGTAACAGGAAACGGGTTTAATTACAATGCGAAATTTGTTAACCGCTATGATGGAAACAATGGTCTGCAAATTATTCGTGATGGTGTGGACCGAAAAGATCAATCGTTTGCAAGCAAAGTTATAAATACAGGCGTTTCGATGGAATATAATGAAGGCGACCGCATTATCTTCAGAGGATATTCAAACAATATGTGTACGCTTGTATCGGATGTTATTTCAGCGGATAAAACAATTGATTTTAATTTTGTTCCCTGCCAGGATGCCAATGGAAATCATTATGCTACCATTACTATCGGCGATCAGGTTTGGATGGCCGAAAATCTTAAAACAACTAAATATGCTGATGGTACCGATATCATTCTCAGAGCATCAAAAGCTGAATATCTTGCTGATCCGAATAGTAATACCACTCCGATTTGTCGCTATTTCAATGATGACGCTAATACAAAGGATGTTGCTGGTTTGGCATATAAATATCAAACTATTCAGAAAGATTTATGTCCGGCCGGATGGCACATTCCAAGTCATTTTGAATGGAGAATTTTGAGAGATGCTATTTCACCTAATACAGTTGACCGCTATAATGCAATCAGAAAGACCGGACCCTACTGGAATAACGCCGGAGCGACCAATGCGAGTGGATTTTCGGCAGTAGCCGGTGGAACTTTTTGGGCAGAATGGCCAATTCATTACGGAACATGGTCGATCTGGCTGGCCAGTGACCTGTGGAACAATGACCCGAACAATTGCTGGTTCTTTCACGCTGCAACCGATGATAACCTGACTCCGGGAAGTATCGTGTGTGATGAGATTGCCTCTGACGCTTTTGCCATGTTCGGCGCAATCCGCTGTCTGAAAAATAACTGATAATGCAGAGGGTGAGTTACAAAACATCATTACTCAAAGAAATTAGCCGGGCTGTTCTTGTTCTGCTCATCTTTTCCATGACCTCATGTAATCACGGGGGCGATAAAAGGAATATGAATGAAACAGAAGTCTTCTGGTCGGATTATGATTTCAATGATAAGAAATTGATAAATCACCCTGAATTATTACAACAACAGGTTTTATCATTCATAAATTTGCTTGACCGGTATTCGGCACAAAACAGTAAAAATGCAATTGGATTATTTATGGACAAGCTGCTGGCAGCTGATACTTCGATTGTTAAACATACTGTTGATGAGGTGCTTGAAAAATTTCTGTACCGTGCCGATTCTCCCATCAGAAATGAATTCTATTATCTGACGGTGGTTGACTGTATTCTGAAAAGTGAGAATATAAGTACAATAGATAAGGAAAGATTTATTTTTCAAAGAAAACTGATTACGACCAATCTGGTTGGGAGCGTTGCTAATAATTTTAGCTATGTTACAAAAGAGGGTCATACGGGGACGTTGGCAGATATAAAAGCGGAGTACCTGCTGATCTACTTTAATAATCCCGACTGTGATGAATGTAAAAGAGTGAAGGAAATGATGGAGAATTCTCCTGAAATCGCTTCGGGCCTGCAGTCCCGACAATTGGTGGTACTGTCGCTGTATCCTGATAAGGATTTGACAGTATGGCGAAAGGCAAAATATCCGGAGAAATGGATCGATACTTATAATGAGGATCAAAGTATTATGAACAAGAGTTTATATGATTTACGGGCGATACCCTGTCTTTACCTGCTTGATAAAGATAAGCATGTAATTTTTAAAGATGGGGTTTTGGAAGATATATTAAGTTTTCTGAAACAAAATAGCAAAGCTGTAAACTAAAACACAATGAATATATTTTTTTCTAATAATTACAAACTAAATAATCTTTAAATTTAAAAAGACGTATGAAAATCAGATTTAAATGGCTTTTATTAGCCGGAATTATGTTTGCAGCAGTAAGTTGCAATAAAGAAGAAGAACCTGCACTGGATTTACAGGTGACAACAAAACCAGTTAGCAACCTAACCGCATTCAGTGCGATGGGTGGAGGAAGTGTTTCAGGAACAGAGCCTATCAGTGAAAGAGGTATTTGTTGGGGTAAAAGTGATAATCCAACTGTTGATGATGCCTCGGTTGCAGATATTGATCCGGTTGAAGGTGATTACAGTTCAAGAATTGTAAAACTTGATCCTGCAACAAAATATTATGTGAGAGCTTATGCCGTATCTACTTCCGGAAAAACTATTTATGGTAATAGCCTGAGTTTTACCACTGCAGATGTTGTAGCTTTATCTGAATCAAACAGTTATCTGGCTAATCCTAACGATGCCGTTATTATTCCCGTATCAAGGGCTAATAAATCATCTTTGGGTGAACAGATATCCTCCAACGATGTTTTGGTGGCAGAACTGCTCTGGATGGACAATATGGATGTAATTGATACTGTTTTTGTTCATGGAACAGGTTCAACCGGTAAAGTGGTTGTATTAACAGGTAATGTCGACGGAAATGCTGTGGTTACAGTAAAAGTGAACAACAATATTAAATGGTCATGGCACATTTGGGTTACCCAGGGTGCAAATTCAGTTAGTACCATTACAATGCCATCAGGAGCTAAACTGATGGATAGAAACCTGGGAGCTACTTCAAAAACTATCAGCGAAATCGGTGCAGTGGGTGTTCAGTTCCAGTTCGGACGTAAAGATCCGTTCACCGCTTCCGCATCATTTGGAACCCCTTCTGAAGTATTGCTGTATGATCTTGCCGGAAATAATCCATCTATAGCTACAGTTGCCGGTCCAAAGAATCTTGCTTTTGCAATGGCCAATCCTCTTACTTATGTAAAATCTCAGTGGGTCGACTGGTGCGATCAGGATATCAGAACCTGGTGGAAGAATGAAGAAGGTACAAAAACAGTATATGATCCCTGTCCTGAAGGATGGAGAGTACCTGCAATAGAAGATTATGCCGGTCTGGCTGATGAACATTTTGATAAAACAGTTCAGGGAGGTCATAATTTTATTTACAACGGACAATCGAATTATTTTGCATATACTGGCTACCGGGAGGTGGAAGGAGCAATGGATGCTACTGCTAATTACGGTACTATGTGGGTTAATTCAGCAATACCCGGTGCAACCGGAACCGGAGCGGCACTGTCGCCTTCTTTTGGAGTAGGAGGTACTGCTGCTGTAAACGGTGCACCAAGGGCCAGAGCTTTGTCAATAAGGTGTATTAAAGAATAAGTGTTGTTTTTTTAATGTCGGCAGACAAAGAAATTTGTCTGTCGACTTATCAAACTGTCAGACATAAAGATGATTTGTAATGATAAAAACACAATTTTATTAATTTTTAATATATATTTGTCGGAGAAAAAATACTTCCCGAACCAATGGGGGTATTTTGAAATTAGTGTGTCTTTATCATTGTAATCAAATTCCCAAAAAATTCATGAAAGATCAGTTTTCAACATTAGTGTCCAGAGTTCTTGCCGGAGAGGCAGGTGATGATGAAAAGAAAATGTTGCAGCAAATGCTTCAGGAGAGTGATGAGCATGCTTCTACCTACAATAAAATCAAAGAATATTGGGATGCAGATGTTGTTTTGACAGCTAAGAGAGATAATGCGAAATTTGTAAATGATCTGATGTCGAAGTTAGGTGCAGAGCCTGAAAAAGGTACTTCAAAATTCAGAAAATTATATCAGAGAGTAGCCGGTGTTGCTGCCATTTTGTTTTTTGCAACTACCTGTTCACTATTATATCTGTACAATACATCAGATGCTGATCATTTCTATACTTATTCAGCCCAGTCCACTCCAACGGATTATGTGCTTGAAGATGGTACGTCGGTGAAGTTAAATAAAAACAGTTCGATAACTTTCAGGTCTGATTTTGGGAAAGACCGGCGAGATGTACATTTGACCGGTGAAGCTTTTTTTAAAGTGACAAAAGATGCTTCGAAACCATTTACTGTGGAGGCATATGGAACAAAAACAGAAGTGCTGGGTACAAGTTTTAACGTTAAAGCTGATCCCGGAAATGTTATTACGACTTTGGTTGAAGGTGTTGTTCGTTTTAAATCCGAAAAGTGTGAAGAGGTCTTGAGTCCGGGAGATGAAATATGCTATAATACATCCACCCGCAAATATGCCAGGTATGCTACAGATACACAGTTTAATACAGCATGGGTTACAGGTAGATTCAATTATAATAATGTGACCTTTGCCGAATTGTCGGAGAAACTGGAACAAATATATCAACTGGACATCCGGATAGCTGATAAGAGAATTGCTGATCATATTGTTTCAGCTTCGTTCTTAAATGAAGAGCCGATTGAAGAGATATTAAGTGCTTTGGAGAATGAACTTGGGTTCAGTTATGTAATGAAAAATGCTACTCAAATTAATATTGTCAGCAAATAAACAAGCAACAACCTGCCAATGCAGGAGCTACGTGAGAACACACACTTTCTTATAGTAAGGACTCATCCTGAGGGATAAATATTGAGTCTTTAGTGCCAATCTCTTTATAGTCATTTATTTAACGTCTTAATGCAAAGTCGTTCCGGTAGCTTTTTGTATAAATGCTGATACAGATAAAAATAAAAATAATATGAAGAATAAAATTCAGGAAAGATTCAGTTTTGCTGGAATCGTTTATTTACTGCTGATAATAATGTTTTCGGCCAATTCAGTTCCTGTACATGCTCAGACGAATATTAGTCAAACCCGAAAGAGCATTAAAATGACCAATGTTACTGTACAACAACTGGTCGATAATCTTGGTGCTGATTTCAAATACTCTTTTTTTATCGTTGATGAGCAAGTTGGAAGAACTACTGTTTCAGTAGAGAAGAAGAATGCCACTATCAGAGAAATACTTGATGAAGCTTTTCAGGGAAAAGACATCATATATAGTGTTAAAGATAAGAATATTACCATTTCTTTAAAAAAAAGTTCTCCAAAACAGGAAAAAACAAGTAAAGTGATTTCCGGAACCATCACGGATGAAAATTTACAACCAATTATAGGTGCTTCAATTAAGTTACAGGATACAAGTACTGGTACAGTTTCCGATTTGGATGGTAAATTTTATCTGGAAGTATCTGATCGTGGAAAAATAATTGTTTCGTATATCGGATACAATACGCAGGTTATAAATATCTCTGAACAATTGAATTATAGAATAATCCTTAATGAAAATACCAAAGCATTAGAGGAAATAATTGTTGTAGGATATGGAACGCAAAGAAAAGGTAATCTGACCGGTTCTATTTCGTCGGTTAAATCCGATAAGTTAACGACAGCTCCAATAACCAATGTGACTAATGCTCTTGGAGGACAACTTCCCGGATTAAAAACAAAACAATCATCAGGAATTCCGGGAGCCGACGCTTCTAAACTGAGTATCCGCGGATTTAACAGCCCCTTAATCATTGTCGATGGTGTAGAAACCAACTTTAATAATATCGATGCTTCGCAGATAGAGTCAATTTCAGTTCTGAAAGATGGTGCGGCATCGATTTATGGCGCCCGTGCCGGAAACGGGGTGGTATTGGTAACCCTTAAACGCGGAAGCAGCTCAAAAGTGTCAGTTTCGGCAAATGGCTCTGTCACAATTCAAAACTCAACCAACCTTATCAGATCGGGAAGTTCGGGACAAAGAGCCGAATGGGAACGTGAAGCCCATATCAATGCCAACTTACCTGCTTCGCAAATACCCTGGACCTTATCACAAATCCAGAAATTTTATAATGGTAACGATCCTGAATTTCTCAATACAGATTGGTTCACAGCGGCAATTCGTCCATGGGCACCTCAGCAGAACCATAATGTGTCGGTAACCGGGGGAAGTGAAAAGGTGAAATTTTATTCCTATCTCGGATATAACAATCAGGAAACTATTTCGCGTAATGATGGTGGAGGTTATAATCGTATAAATCTCCAGACGACAATGGATGCAGTTATTCTCGATGGACTTACTTTGTCCTCAAGTTTTAATTACATCAAAGAAAACCGCGATTTTACAGCTATGAACCTGGCAAGTTCCAACTACTATTATGCCCTGTACGACAGTGATCCAAGATATGCATTGTCATTACCCGACAAAACGATGCTTTCGTATGCCGGTAGTTCTTATGGAAATGCTTTGTTTGTTTCCAGCCGTAAACTGGCAGGATACAGCAGGAGCGACAATCACAATTTACGCATCAACGGGTCGTTAACCTACGACATTAAAGAAATTAAAGGGCTCAAATTAAAGGCCTTTGTGAACTATAACGGTTATTTCGGATTAAGTAAAGTATTCAGAAAACAACCTGGCTTTTATTCCTATAAAGCTGATATTGATGAATATATATTTGAAAGAAAATCACAGGATCCTACAATGCTGGCACATGGAACTTCATACAGTGAAGATATGACTCAGCAATACTCAATTTCTTATGAAAACACATTAAATGAAGATCACCAGCTTTCGGTTTTAGCTTTGCACGAAAGAATTAATTATAAGAATGAAGGATTTGATACCCAGAGAGGTAATCTGACAACGAGTGTGATCGATCAATTGTTTGCCGGCGACCCTACAACTGCCTCCAATGGTAGTTATGCTTCTGAAATGGGTCGTTCGAGTTTTGTAGGACGTGTTAATTATGGATACAAAAACCGTTATTTAGTTGAAACGATTTTCAGAGCTGATGCCTCTGCTAAATTTCCTAAAGATGGACGCTGGGGGTATTTTCCAAGTGTTTCATTGGGTTGGGTGGTTTCACAGGAAGATTTCCTGATCAACTCAAAAATCATTGATAATCTGAAAATCAGAGGAAGCTTTGGTCAGTCGGGTGACGACGGTATCGGAAATTATCAGTATTATGCAGGTTATGCTTACGATATGTCTTATATTTTGGCTGATAAAATTTATCAGGGGCTCTATTCTACAGGTTTAGCCAATTCGCGCTTATCCTGGGAAAGATTGAGCATTTACAATGGTGGGATTGATTTCTCTTTTTTCAAAAGAAAACTATACGGAACAGTTGAAGGATTTTATCGTTTACGAACGGGTATTCCCGGTTACAGAACTGAATCTTTGCCGTCAACTTTCGGTGCTTCGTTACCTCTTGAGAATCTGAACAGCATGGATAGCCGTGGTTTTGAGCTGGAAGCGGGAACCTCAGGAAAATACGGAAACTTTAATTATGATATTTCAGCTAATATATCGTGGGCAAGAAGTAAATGGGTGAGTTTTGATGAACCGGTATACACCGATGCTGACCAGAAAAGAATTTATGGTTATAGTGGAAAATGGACGGATGAACGATACGGATATGTGTCGGACGGACTTTTCACATCCATGGATGAGATTGCTGCATTGGATTATACCTATGTCGACCTGGGTGGAAATGAAGCGCTCAAAACAGGAGATGTAAAATATCTTGACATGAATGATGATAAAAAACTGGACTGGAGAGATCAGGTTAAAATAGGCCAGGGAACCATGCCTAACTGGATGTACGGATTAAATATGAATTTTAAATATAAAAATATTGATCTGGGAATGCTGTTTCAGGGAGCATTCGGCTATACCAGCTATATCGATCTTGAATCGGCACCTACCACATTGAAATATGAAAACCGTTGGACTGAGAAGGAAAACAGTAAATACTCTCTTGTACCCCGACCCGGAAGTAAAAATGTTGCCAATTGGTGGTACTCCGATTACCGCAATCATAATGCATCGTATGTGCGATTAAAGAATATGGCGCTGGGTTATGAATTGGGTAAGAAGGCGCTTGAAACAATTAAATTAAGCAAACTGAGAATTTATGTTGCCGGTACTAACCTCTTTACTTTGAGTAGCCTGGCTAAATACGGAGTGGATCCTGAAGCTCCTGAAGGGACACCTGCGTATTATTATCCTCAACAGAGAACTGTCAGCCTGGGAGTTTCATTAAACTATTAATCAACAACAAGAAAGAGAAATATGAAAAAGATATATTATATACTGCCGATTGTTTTAGGAATGATTAATTTTTCCTGCACTGATGACCTACTGGATAAGCAACCACTCGACAGATACACTGATGCAGTTGTTTGGGAAGATCCGGCCCTTATCGACGCATTTTTGCTGACGCAGTATGCCTATACGCCTGTGATGATCAATGACGCAACTACTATGTTCTCAAGCTGGAATGGTTCTCCGATGAACCGGGATCCACGTGCCGACAGCAATCTGAGATATTGGTTTGGTAACAGTGCCCAGACTTTCGGACCAGGACTTACAATTGAGATTAGTGATGAAGCAAAATATACATCCGGTGCATGGGCAAATTTGGTTCCTGAAAAAGCATGGGGAGTTACTGCTGATGGTGGAATGCTTGAATGGTGGGAAAATGCCTATTATACAATTCGAAACCTTAACGAATTCATAACTAAAGTGCCTTCTTCACCACTAAGCAATGATATTAAAGCTACCAGACTGGCCGAAGCCAGATTTTTACGTGCTTACTGCTACTTTGCTATGGTAAAACGTTATGGCGGCGTGCCACTCCTGACAGTTGTTCCGCAATTGGATTCTCCCAAAGAACTGCTTTATCCGGCAAGGAATACAGAACAGGAAGTCTGGGATTTCGTACTGAAAGAAACACAGGAAATTGCCGGTATTCTGCCTTCAGTGCAGGATGAATATGGCCGTGCTACCCGTTGGGCTGCATTATCATTGCACGGTCGTGCCGCTTTATATGCCGGTAGTATAGCTAAATACGGTGAACTAAATGAAAATAAACTGACCGGTATTCCGGCTGATTTGGCAGACGATTATTTTGATAAGGCTTATAAAGCTACGGAAGAGATTATTAAGGATGGTCCGTTTGATCTTTATCAGGCCGACATCAATGCAAATGATGTTAACTCAAGAATTCAGAATTTCAAGAATGTATTTCTTGTAAAACGAAATATTGAAACCATCATGGCAAAACAACATGGCGGACAGAGTTTTGACCCGGGTGGAGGTACCACTACATGGTCATGGGACATTTGTCATGCTCCGCGTCCTTCTGTTTGGGGACAGGGAAACTATCAGGCTCCTTATCTGGAACTTGTTGAGGAATTTGAATACATTGATGGCAGGTCGGGGAAACTTGACCGGGATTATGTGCAGTCACGTTTATGGACAATGAAAGAACTCTGGGCCGACCGGGATCCGAGATTTTATGCCTCTATCTGGACAAACGGAACTCCCTGGCGCGATGCGGTTGCCAGTAATTTCGGAAAAGATACCATCAACTTTCACCGGGGATTAATAAAACCTGATGGAACCATGCTGACTTCTTTCAGTAATTCCTATAATGGCATGCCTGCTGTGGGTGATCAGTCTTATTTCCATGCCTCTACAGGGATTGTCAATACCGGATTTGGTATTATGAAGTATCTTGATCCTTCTGCCAATAATATGATTTGGTTAATGGAATCAAGAACTGATTATTCAATTTTCAGATTTGCCGAAACATTACTGAATTATGCTGAAGCTGCTTACGAACTCGGAAAAACGGGCGATGCACTCAATGCTGTGAACCGAATCAGAAACCGTGCAGGTTTGCCTGATTTGCAATCAATCGATATGGAAAAGATCCGTCACGAACGTCAGGTGGAACTTGCTTTCGAAAATCATCG
>JAYFPP010000156.1:0-6773 GCA_034927635.1 Paludibacter sp. | reverse complement strand
TTAAACTTTCCCGCATAACGCGAACTGCCATAGAAAACACCCGAAAGAGAATCAATATTTATATTGCGGGCAGCCCTGAACCTGAAGGTATAACGACGTAACACACTGTCGCTATAGACTTTGTGAGTAAGACTATCGACTTTGCCATCAGCATAATGAATTCTTAACGCAGCATACGCATTTTTGCTTGAATCGCCGGGAGCAACCCTCATAAGAAACCGCAAATAGTAAACATCTTTCGTCATCAGACTGAAATCCCTGATGGTGAAAGCCAGTTGCCGGCGGGTAGAGTCTTTGGAGAATTGCAACGCGGCAGGCAGATACCATATCTCCGACTCTATGGGTTTGAGCCTTATTGAATCAGGTAAAACCGGGAAATACTTTCCTTTTTGAACATCTGCCCGGAATTTCTCCAGATCTTTAACTACCCGGGTATATACCCGTTCAAACAACTTGGGATTTTTAGTGTAATAAACCAATGAAGAGTCGAATATCGCTTTTGTAATACCGTGCTTTTGTAACAGAGCATTGTAATAGTAGGCCTTTTCACGTTCATTCAAAGGAGGACGCTCGTCGAGCGCCGTCTCCAGAATATGTAAATCGGTGAGAAATTCCTTCATTTCCTTCTGGTTCAACACCTCGTCAGGACGATTGCTACAGGCAAAAAACTGAAGAAAAATATAACTGCAAAGAATATAAGGAATTGCCTTTTTAAACATTTTCAGGGCTTTGTTTTTTTGACTTTTTTGATTCTAAATGTTCATTCAGATCTTTGCGGTAAAAAATCAGAATGATACCGGCGGCGACACTAATTGCCGAATCAGCAATATTAAAAACCGGACTAAAGAAAATTGTTTCTCCCATACTGTTTTTAATTATCGGGAAATAAAGCATATCCACCACTTTCCCGTAAAAAAGCGGAGCATAACCACCACCATCAGGCAGGAAAGTAGCCAAATGACCATAACTGTCGCTGAAAAGCAAGCCGTAAAACAAGGAATCAAAGATATTGCCGGCGGCACCGGCCAACAATAACGACACAGCCAGTACAAAACCCTGACGGGCATTATGCTTTATCAGGTAATAGATAAAATAACACAGTCCGCCAACTGCAACAATCCGGAACAAGGTAAGAAACAGCTTGCCGATGATCTCCATACCGAATGCCATACCGTTGTTTTCAATAAAATAAATCCTGAACCAATCGAAAACATAAACCGAATCACCTAAAGCAAAGTTCAGTTTGATATAAATTTTACTTGCCTGATCAATAATCAGAACAAGGAGAATAAGCAGTACAGACTTTTTTGTGAGCGACATATCTTTTGTTTTAAACAACAAATCGGCAAAAAGTCGCTGTTATTGACCATTTTACCGAATTGTCTGTTATTTTGATGTAGTTTTATTTTTGCTGTGCTTTTGCCTCAATACTCAAAGTAGCATGTGGGACAGCACGTAAACGTTCTTTCGGAATCAGTTTTCCTGTCTCGCGGCAAATACCGTAGGTTTTGTTCTCAATACGAATCAGAGCCGCCTGTAAATGTTGAATAAATTTCATCTGACGTTGAGCAAGGCGCCCCGACTCTTCTTTTGAAAGTGTAGCGGCTCCTTCTTCAAGTACTTTAAAAGTCGGAGATGTGTCCATCACATCATTTCCGTCGAGGTTGGTCAGACCATTTCGCAACATCTCGTAGTCTTTCTGTGCCTTTTCAAGTTTATCATTGATGATCTGACGAAATTCATCCAGTTCGGCATCAGAGTATCTTGTCTTTTCTTCCATAACCTTTAATTTTAATAACAACGAAAATGTTTCCTCTGTATTTGAAAATTTTTGCGAATATACAACATTTGTTTCAGTTGGACAATAATTTACGTATACTCGCTGCTTATTTTAATTTATCTGTATTAATATACCGCTTTGGCCACTCTTTTGACACTTTGCGTAGCCATCATGCTATAAAAATGAATGCTGGGAACACCGTGTCGTATTAAGTCCTTCGCCTGCCCGGTGCACCATTCCACTCCCACTTCAACAGCATCGGCATCCGACTTGCATTGACGCAATGCAGCAGCAAAATCTTCCGGGATGTCGGTATGAAATATCTTTGGTAAAGCAGTCAGTTGATTTTGCAGGGTAATCGGCTTAATCCCGGGAATGATTGGCACATTAATACCCTGTTCACGACATTTATCCACAAAATCATAATACTTCTGATTGTCGAAAAACATCTGGGTAACTAAATATTCCGCTCCTGCATCCACTTTTTGTTTAGCATAAATCAGGTCAGATGCCAGATTCGGGGCTTCTTCATGTTTCTCAGGATAGCAGGCCATGCCATATGAGAACGGGGTAATCCCTGATTTCATTTTAGATCCGTCGAGGAAAACTCCCAGATTAAACTGATTTACCTGTTCCTGCAATTCTGTGGCATGCATATGTCCGGTAGGAGCAAATTCTTTTTCATGCTTTGCCTTATCGCCCCTCAATAGCAGTAGATCGTAAATGCCGAGAAACTGCAGGTCGATCAGCGCATATTCAGTTTCCTCTCTGGTATACCCGCTGCAGATAATATGCGGTACAACAGGGATCTTATACTTGTTCTGAATAGCCGCAGCAATAGCAACCGTCCCGGGACGATGGCGTTCAGCCACCCTCTCAAACAAACCACCCGGTTTTTCCCTGAAAACCATTTCGCTCCGGTGGGTGGTAATGTTGATGTACTTCGGATCAAATTCCCTAAGGGTATCAATCGTGCGGTACACAGTCTCAATGCCGTTTCCCTTCAAAGGAGGCAATAACTCAAAAGAAAAAGCAGTCTTTCCCTTTGTTGATTGTATTTTTTCGATAACACTCATGTAAACATTTGACTAAAAGTCTGCAAAAATACGAATAAAATTTTAATTCTCTGTTTTCAAACTAAAATCTCAAAAACTCTCCCGTTCCATTTGGCAAACTCAATTTTTTCAGCTATATTTGTCTGTTTTTTTGAGGGAGTTTTTACCGTATAACCAAAGATTTATTTTTACCGGCAAAACTCCAATAACCAATTGTTTTTAAATAAGATAGACATTAAAATGAGTGAAGAAGAAAAAGTGACGAATACCGAATCATATGGTGCAAGCAGTATTCAGGTGTTGGAAGGCTTAGAAGCCGTTCGGAAACGTCCTGCCATGTATATTGGCGATATCGGTTTGAAAGGACTACACCATCTGGTATACGAAGTAGTGGATAACTCTATTGACGAAGCAATGGCAGGCCATTGCGACAGAATTGACGTAACCATCAACGAAGACAACTCGGTTACTGTAGTGGACAATGGTCGCGGTATTCCGGTAGATATGCATGAAAAAGAAGGTAAATCGGCGCTGGAAGTCGTAATGACCGTGCTGCATGCCGGAGGTAAATTCGATAAGGATAGTTATAAAGTTTCGGGTGGATTACACGGCGTGGGGGTTTCCTGTGTTAATGCCTTATCAACGCTGTTGCATGTGGAGGTTTCGCGCGATGGCAAACTTTATATGCAGGAATATGAGCGTGGAGCTCCAAAATTCAATGTAAAAGAAATCGGAACTTCTACCAACACAGGAACCAGCGTTACTTTCCTGCCTGATGATACCATTTTCACTGAAACGATCTACCGCAACGAAATCCTTACTACCCGTTTAAGGGAACTTGCATACCTTAATGCCGGCATCACCCTGTCGCTTACCGACAAAAGAGTGCTCAATGAAGACGGTACCTACAAGTGTGAGATTTTTCATTCTGATGAAGGACTGAAAGAATTCGTGGAATACATCGACGAAGCACGCGAGAAGCTCATTGACAACGTCATTCATATCATTACTGAAAAGAATGGTACTCCGGTGGAAATTGCGATGACCTACAACACTTCGTACAACGAAAACATCCACTCTTATGTAAATAACATCAATACTATAGAAGGTGGAACGCACCTCGCCGGTTTCCGTCGCGGGCTTACCCGTACTTTGAAAAAATACGCTGAAGACAGTAAAATGCTTGAAAAAGTAAAAATTGAAATCAGTGGCGATGACTTCCGTGAAGGTTTGACTGCTGTCATTTCCATCAAAGTACAGGAACCTCAGTTCGAAGGTCAGACGAAAACCAAACTTGGAAACAACGAGGTAATGGGTTCTGTTGACATGGCGGTGAGTGAAGCGCTCGGCAACTATCTGGAAGAAAACCCGAAAGCTGCCCGTATCATTGTGGAAAAAGTTATTTTGGCAGCCACTGCACGTGCTGCTGCGCGTAAAGCAAGAGAAATGGTGCAACGTAAATCTCCTCTTTCCGGAGGTGGTTTGCCCGGTAAATTAGCAGACTGCGCCGATAAAGATCCTGAAAAATGTGAGTTGTTCTTAGTCGAAGGAGACTCGGCCGGCGGTACTGCCAAACAAGGTCGCAGCCGTCAGTTTCAGGCCATTCTGCCTTTACGCGGTAAAATCCTGAACGTGGAAAAAGCCATGCAACACAAAGTACTCGAAAGTGAGGAAATCCGCAATATCTACACCGCACTCGGTGTTACAATTGGCACCGAAGACGATAGCAAGGCACTAAACATCGTAAAACTCCGTTATCACAAAATCATCATCATGACCGATGCCGACGTGGACGGTAGTCACATTGCCACCCTGATTATGACCTTCTTCTTCCGTCATATGAAAGAACTGATCGAACAGGGATATTTATACATCGCAACTCCTCCTTTGTACCTTTGTAAAAAAGGAAAAATTGAGGAATATTGCTGGAACGACATGCAACGTCAGGCTTTTATCGAAAAATACGGAGGCGGTAATGAAGGTGCTATTCACACTCAACGCTATAAAGGTTTGGGAGAAATGAACGAAATACAGTTGTGGGATACTACTATGAATCCTGAAAACAGGACCTTAAGACAGGTTACCATCGAAAATGCTGCTACGGCCGACCACGTTTTCTCGATGCTTATGGGTGATGATGTGGCACCGAGAAGACAATTTATTGAAGAAAACGCAACCTACGCGAAAATCGACGCGTAAAACAGCGAATAGCGGGCAGGGTGTAATAATGAACCAATTTAGGTTATCAATCAGATGTTTATTACATCCTGCTCATTCACTTAATTGGCTTATATGACTTATGTGGTTATATAACTTTTTGCTTAATCTTTAAGTCAGCATCATGAATCTGATCTGGAAAAAATTTTTTGGCAGACTAACGCCCACAGATAAATATGAAAAACTAGAGCTTGATTTTTTGGCTTCGAGCGAAAAAAATAAGTCTTTGAGATATTCGACCGCGCTTGCTGAATACAAAAAACTATACTTTTCGTCCAAATTTTCTTCTCCCGAAACCCGAAAACAGCAACAACACAGATTGTCGGAACTGAAAAAGCATCCTGATGTGGTTTTCTTTCTGAAAAACAGTCAAAAGCCAAATCGCCCGAACAGAGATGCCCATCTTACCTTCAGTGATGATTTTTACGGGAAGAACCCTGATAAAACCGCATGGAATTTCGGATTCTATCACCAAAACGAAAAACTGCTCCGGGATTATTCATTTCAAAACGAAAAACAAGCTAATAACGGAGGACATAATACCACATTAAACAACGGCCTCCTGAAGATTCAAACACGAAGAGAAGTCTCAAAGTCATTGGCCTGGCATCCTACCAACGGTTTTTCTGAAAAACAATTTACTTACACCTCGGATGTTGTACAGACAGCTAAAACATTCAAACAACACGGAGGCATTTTCAAAGCAAAAATTAAATGCACGGGAGCCATCCATCATGCTTTCTGGCTGGGTTCAGAGAAACAACAACCTCATATTAATATCTTCCATTATAACGGAAAAGAAATTCAGATCGGCTTTGTAAATCATAATTATGGAGATGGAATATCAATCAAAGGTATAGATCCTTCAAAATATTATATTTATACCTTAGAATGGACAAAAGATGAAATGATCTGGTACATCAACAATCTGGCGGTGTTGCGCGTAAATCACAATATCCCGAAGGAATCCATGTACCTTGTGTTTAATTCTTTTATCCCTGAGAACATGACCGGCGGTGAAGGATTGCTGGAAGTCGACTGGGTAAGGGTTTATCAATATAATCAATGACAAAAGAAATTAAATTATCCGATCAATTTATTATCGGAGGGAATCGCCGCTTCACCCTTATCGCAGGTCCATGTGCCATTGAATCTGAAGAAATGACCATGGAGGTAGCTGCCGAACTGAAGACCATCTGCAACGATCTCAACATCAACCTGATTTTCAAATCCTCTTTCGATAAAGCCAATCGTTCTTCCGTAACATCGCCCCGCGGTGTGGGAATCGACAGGGGCTTACAAATCCTGAAACGAGTAAAGGACGAACTCGGCTTAGCTATTGTTACCGATGTACACGAAAGCTGGCAATGCGAAAGGGTCGCTGATGTCGCTGATGTGATACAGATTCCTGCATTTCTTTCCCGACAGACTGATTTATTAGTTGCCGCTGCAAAAACCGGAAAGATTGTACATATAAAAAAGGGACAATTTATGGCTCCCTGGGACATGAAAAATGTTGTGGAAAAGATGCTTGATTCGGGCAATGACAAAATACTCCTCGGAGAAAGAGGCTCCTGCTTTGGATACAATAATCTGGTAGTCGACATGACCGGACTGGTGGAAATGCGCAAATTCGGATATCCGGTGGTTTTCGATGCCACTCATGCTGTACAAAAACCCGGCGGACAGGGAACTTCCACCGGAGGCAACCGCGAAATGGT
>JAYFPP010000191.1:0-4934 GCA_034927635.1 Paludibacter sp. | reverse complement strand
AGCTCCGTTACTCCACAGCTAAATGATTTGGTTGACAGCAGCTTCAGCTGTATTTTTTCTTTGATGTTCGTAAACAGGGGGATTCCCTGCCCGAGAATCACCGGATTAACGAATAGCCAGTAGCCATCGATTAAACCGCGTTGAATGAGGGAATGTGTTGCTGAAGGGCTCCCGAAAAGCAGAATTTCTTCGCCTGCCGATTGTTTAATTGCATTGATTTTCTCCGAAAGATGATCGCTGATAACTGTTGTGTTGGTCAAACCAGCCTCCGTCATCGTTTTCGATAAAACAATTTTCTTCGCTTTGCTGTACCACTTTGAATGTTCGATATCGTGTTTGCTCGCATTCGGTTGTTCTCCCGCGGTTGGCCAGTAATTTTCCATCATCTCATATGTAACGCGTCCGTAGAGTGCTGCGTCGGTCTGGCCAATGCGCTTTCCGACAAAATCAAAAATCTCGTCGTTCACTTTTATCCAGTCCATTTCTCCGTTGGGTCCGGCCACAAAGCCGTCGAGAGAGATATGCATAAATGATATTATTTTTCTCATAAAGATTTGTTTTTTATTGATAGTTGCTTTTTAAGATGGCTGCTAAACTTTATTAATAATGCAAATTGGAAGGAAAAAGTTCAGTGATGTGGGTATTTGTAATAGAGTGCAGGAATCAGTGGGTTGCTTCGTCCCGCTGTTCGGGATTCGCAATGACGAGGCAACCCCCGTTTTATTGATCTTGTGGCTTTAAGCTGGTCAGCCAGTTATAAATCTGCATGGCCTCAATTGATTTATTTTCAATGTAAACATCCCCGATTTGCCTGATCAGTACTTCTTTGTATTTCTTTGTTTTCGGGTGATAGATAAATCCGGAAAAAGATGTTGAACCGGCATCAAACATTTCAGTTTTTGGCTCAGATAAATCCCCGTATGCTGCTTTCGTGAGTTTGCTGTAATATTTTTGTAAAGTATCTTTATTTATCGTTATCGAAGTTGGCTCAGTTTGATAATAATTATCTTTCATGTCTTCAGGGCTTATATAACCATCTGCATCAGCAAAATTCCATTCTTTTGGCAGATGATAACTCCATACCTTACCAGACGAGTCAATCAACAGTCCATGATGTTGGTAACCCCAGGCATAATTTATATATTCTGTCTTGAACAATACTTCCTGATCCAACTTGGATGAATTATAATCTTCTTTACAGCTAAAAAATGTGAAAAGTAAAGAGAGGAGAAGCAGCTTTGTTTTCATATGATTTTTTTTACATAGATGTCTGTTTCTCAATAAATGTTGCGTTGTGCTGTTGTCAGATGAGTAAGTTGTATAAAAAACAACCCGCATACCGATAATCTCTCAGTACACGGGTGTGTTATATTAATCTCAATCAGTCTGAAACAGGCTGTTCCGAATAATTAGTTGTTTTCGGGACGCAGTTTGCGGACAACAGCGCCGGTTCTCCACATTTCGCTTTCGCGCAGGGCTTTGAGTTCTGCGTCCAGACCTTCGCGGTAGTCGGGTTTTGAGTTGGTGTCGATGGAGCGTTGTGCTTCGTTACCACAAGCTACTTCGGCATAAAGCTTTTCGAATACCGGTTTAGAGGCATCGTGGAATGGTCCCATCCAGTCCAAAGCGCCACGTTGAGCGGTGGTTGAGCAGTTGGCATACATCCAGTCCATACCGTTTTCAGCAAACAATGGCATCAGCGACTGTGTAAGTTCTTCTACTGTTTCGTTGAATGCTTCTGATGGAGTGTGGCCGTTGGCACGCAATACTTCGTACTGAGCCAGCAGAATACCCTGAATAGCACCCATCAATGTACCGCGTTCGCCGGTAAGGTCGGAATACACTTCGCGTTTGAAAGTGGTTTCGAACAGATAACCTGAACCTACGCCGATACCCAGCGCTACTACACGTTCCCATGCACGGCCGGTAGCATCCTGGAAGATGGCGTATGAAGAGTTCAGTCCGCGTCCTTCGAGGAACATACGACGCAATGAAGTGCCAGAACCTTTAGGTGCTACGAGGATTACGTCAACATCAGCAGGAGGAATAATTCCTGTGCGTTCTTTGTAGGTGATGCCGAAGCCATGAGAGAAATACAATGCTTTACCTGCGGTGAGGTATGGTTTGATGCGTGGCCATACTTCGATTTGGGCTGCATCTGAAAGTAAATACTGAATGATGGTTGCTTTTTCGCAAGCTTCTTCAATGTCGAACAGCGTTTCGCCCGGTACCCATCCGTCGGCAACGGCTTTGTCCCAGGTTTTTCCGCCTTTACGTTGTCCCACGATCACGTTGAAACCGTTGTCGCGAAGGTTCAGCGACTGACCGGGACCTTGTACACCGTATCCGATTACGGCGATTACTTCGTTCTTTAAAACTTCACGTGCTTTTTCCAATGGAAATTCTTCGCGGGTAACAACGTTTTCGTCTACACCGCCAAAATTCATTACTGCCATTTTTTTGTTATTATTTTGTTTGTAATTGATTTGTTGTTTATATCACCTCATTGAATTGGATGCGTGCCCTGCAGGCAACGGTATCATTCTTACGTATTTCGAAGTGAAAATCATCCTTCTCAAATTCGGTTGCAAAGATACGAACTTCATCGCCAAAAACGATTTCATTGATGAAATTTATTTCAAATCGGGCGATATTTTTTTGCTGAAACTGCTTTATTGTAAAATAATTGCATATCCATTCAACATAATGGATGGTGCTCACATGATTGTTGATATCGATGTGACTGTATTTTGCTTTAAAGCTGTCGTAGGCCTCTCCATCGATGGCTCCCAACCGTATGGGTTTTTCCATCGGAAGAGTGATGCCGGTAGCATGAGCGTGAATGCCGTCGAGCGCTAATAAATCTTTGGCGCGGCGGGTATTTAAATCAATCATCGCCCAAATGGAACAGGCTTTTCCTATGGGTTCGTTTTTCTCATTGCTGATCTGAAAATTACGGATGGTCGATGCCCTGCGAACATCTTCGACCCATGTCGCCACATGGATGGTTTCATATTGCAGGGGAAAGTAATCCATCTCTACGGCCAGACTTAGCAGTACCCATGAATGGTCCATACTGTTGAGGTCCCGTAATCCGAACCCATTATCGTCGGCGTTTTTTCCTGCTGCTGCCAGCAGAATGTTGGTCAACGATGCGGGAGTGACCCGGCACTGAAAATCAACATCTTTCGGCTGAATCTGAAATGAATAACTTTTGCCCGACACCTGCCTTATTTATTTGTATTCTCAAATTTCTTCATACTTTCCAGCATATCGCTCAGCCTTTCTACCTTCGATTTGGTAATGGCCACACGACCGGAACGGATAAACTGCAACACACCTACTGTTTCGCTCAGTTCTTTGAATAAATCCTGTGTTTCGGCATAATGACCTGTTTTTTCGAACACCACGAAAGTTTCGTTCATTTCCAGGATATGGATATGATGCTTGCGTATCAGCGGTTCGATACCTCCCAGTGCTATCAGCTTGTCGGTGGCTATCTTGTACAATGCGATTTCCTGATGCACCAGATCATCGTCGGTGTTATAGTATGATTTCAGGATGTCCACCCTTTTATCAATTTGCTTCACAACCTTCTCCACCACATCTTTGGTGGTGTTGACGGTGATGGTGAATTTATGGATACCTTTCAATGCCGAAGGCGATACCGATAGTGTTTCGATATTGAGTGCCCTGCGTGTGAAAATAATGGTAATCTGGTTGAGCAGACCGACCGTATTTTCCGAAAAGATGGTGATTGTATATAATGTATTTTCCATTTTTATAACTTTTTTGATTGAAGACTACTATTTTTTTTCTCCCAAAAGTATTTCTGCTACCGATGCCCCTGCAGGGATCATAGGATAAACCATCCCTTTCTTCTCAACATTTACAACGAGCAAATAGGGTTTATCATCTTTCAACATATCGGCAATAGCGGCATCGAGCTCTTCACGCTGATGTACTTCCGTTCCATCGATGCGATAGGCTTTGGCGATGGCGATGAAATCAGGGTTCTGCATTTCGGTGAAAGAATAGCGTTCTTCGAAGAACATTTCCTGCCACTGGCGAACCATGCCCAGAAAGTGATTATTCAGGATGATCATCTTAACGCCAATCTGTTCCTGCATGATGGTACCCAGTTCCTGAATGGTCATCTGGAAACCTCCGTCGCCGCTAAACATGCACACGGTACGTTCGGGTGCGCCCATTTTTGCACCCATGGCGGCAGGAATGCCGAAGCCCATGGTACCTAATCCTCCTGAAGTTACCAGACTGCGGGTCTGCGTATATTTCGAGTAACGGGCAGCCATCATCTGGTTCTGACCAACATCCGTAACTATAACGGCTTTGTGTCCGGTAGCTTCCGATACCCTGCGGATGACTTCACCCATGGTCATTTCTCCTGATGTTGGATATAATTCTTTCTGAATAACGATTTCATTTTCTTTGTCGTCGTATTCCTTAAAGGAGTTACCCCATTCGGTGTGTTTAGCGGAATTGATTTTTGCTGTCAGAGCAACCAAAGCTTCTTTAGCATCCCCCAGTACGGGAGCATCGGCCTTAACGTTTTTGTTTATTTCGGCCAGATCAATATCGATATGAATAATCTTTGCCTGTTTGGCATAGGAGTTAAGGTTGCCGGTAACGCGGTCGTCGAAACGCATTCCGATGGCAATCAATACATCACATTCATTCGTTTTCATGTTGGGCGACACATTGCCGTGCATACCCAGAAATCCTTTATTCAGCGGGAAATCCGTCGACATAGCCGAAGCACCCAGCAAAGTCCAGGCTGCAGGAATGTCTGCTTTTTCGAGGAAAGTCTTCAGTTCGGCTTCAGCGCCCGACAAAACAACACCTTGTCCCACCAGGGCATAAGGTTTTTTTGCATTGTTGATCAGTTGAGCTGCCTCCTCAATCTGTTGCGGATC
>JAYFPP010000169.1:0-50888 GCA_034927635.1 Paludibacter sp. | reverse complement strand
CCAGGTCATCAATTGTTTTGCTGGCCATACAACTTACATACGCCACAAAATTAGGTTCTCCATTTGCAGCCAGTTGATTCTTTCTTAATGCATACTTAATCATAAACGTAAATTTTTTAAATTAATAATTTGGGTTTGTTTGGTCGTCACATACTGATCAGTGTAATGAATTTGACAGGACAAAGTTATGATGGAATTTTGGCAATTGAGGGGTATGTTTAGGCCCGATTTACGGGCGAAATGGGACATTTTAAGGGGTAGAAGTGAACATTGCCTATAAGTTTACCTGATGAGGGAAGTAGAAAGTCAACGGAGATCGCTCAAATCACTTTGTTGTGATTTGAGTAAGTTGTTAATACATTATATAAGTTTCATGCATGCTGGTATTTGATTAGTTCACTAATTATAATAATCTTATTATAAGATTATGGAAAAAAGTTAATTTTATGATACAAGATGTTAATTGTTTTTTATATATTTGACAAATTATTTTTAAACTGATCGTAACACCTTAAATGCCGAAAGATCCTGTAAAAATGTATGTGTAATACCCATATTTTCTTCTCTTATTTAACTCCTTTGTTTACAGGCATCAAGAAATATAAATTAACTCAGCTAAATCGGATGTATGAGTAATATGTTAGACATAAAAGAAATTGGGTTATTCACATTTAGGTGTTACCAACAAGCCTAAAAAAACAACTATAACTATGAGTGACGACAGATTTCATTTCAAAATTCCAATCACCAATGTTCGAATTGAAAAATTTGAAAAAACAGGTAGAGGGGTAAACTTTCAACGTGACAATCATTCAGAGCATGGTAGAAAGTTGTATGAAAGTACAATTAAACTTAAGGAGATTGAATTTTCAAAAAAGGACTCAAGATTTACAAATGACCTTTTTTTTCAAATTGAAACGCCAGACAAACTATCTGTCAAATCCGAAAAATTAAAAATTGAGAAACTGGGTTTTGAGGTTATAAGCTACTCAAGTAAAAGTAAATCAATTGGAACAGCAAAAATTGATAAAAATAAATTACCTGAATTTGAAGAGCGTATTAAAGAATATGCAGAAACCGAAGAACATGTCCGAAAAACTTATTTTGCAGTAATAGAGAATATATCAAGTATTCCAGTGGAGAGTAAGATTAAAATGGAAATTGATTTCGAACTAAATGAACCAATACCAATAGTAATTAATCTTTTCAATGCTTTATCGAAAAAAGAAAAAATTGCGATAAACCATACAATTATTGAGGAGGTGAAAAAATATTCTCAAGACATTAATATCAGAAATTTTAAAAATGGGATTACATCTATCTCATGTTTCTTACGACCCAATGAAGTTCCTTTAGTTGTTAAGGAATTTTCTACTATCAAAGAAATTAAAAGTAACTACACAACGTTTGTTGAAAACGCGATTCCAGTGCAACCGATGCCTAATCCTTTATCGGTTAGAAAATCATTAAGCGATTCAGCAATTTGTATTATTGATTCAGGTATAAGTCTTACTAATGGAATTTTCAATTCCATTGTCGTTGACCAAATACCAATGCTCCCTTTGGGTTCAATCAGTGCCAGCTTTGACCATGGAACATTTGTCGCAAGTAGATGTGCATTTGGTGATAATGTCGACAATTGCCTTGGAACACATTTTTTACAACCTTACTGCAATCTCATTGACATACAGGTTTTCGGCAAAGACATTGCGAATAATATTCTAAATCCTAATGAATTTCATCTACGAGGAGTACTAGAGGATGTTGTTGAGAGATATCATGAAAATGTAAAAGTTTATAATTTGTCCCTAGGTGGAAGTTTACCAATAAATAATTTTGAATTTTCTGACCTAGCAAAGCTTCTTGACTTTTTATCCAAGAATTACAAAGTTCTTTTTGTAGTCTCATCAGGTAATATTAATATGCTGCTTGGCACATATCCCTCTGACCACTTCTTAAATCCAAATTCTAGAATTGGATGTCCTGCTGAATCTATATTATCACTTACTGTGGGCTCTATTGCTAAATATACAAATGCAGATTCATTGTCAAATTCAAATGAAATTTCTCCTTTTTCAAGGATAGGTCCTGGAGCTGATATGGGCATAAAACCTGAATTAGTAGCACACGGTGGAAATTTGATTTCACCATACAATTTTTCTCCAAGAATTTCAACTTATGGAATCTCGGCAGATGCAATGAGTCTTTGTGTTGACAATGGAACAAGTTATTCCGCACCAATTATTTCTCAATATGCACAAAGACTGTTTGACTTATATCCTGACAGTGACCCAAATTTGGTTCGTGCACTTCTGTGTCATTTTACTGAACAGAAGTTATTGCCTGACGATGTAACAGGAGAATATGTTAATTTCTTAGGCTTTGGTGAACCAGTAATAGCAAATGCTTTAACTGCAAATAAATTTAACGCAGCATACATTTATGAAGGTTTACTTGACCAAGACAATTATCAGTATGTTACTTTTCATATTCCCTCAACTTTAGTAGAAACGAATAAGAATTCTAAGCTTCGAGTTAAAATAACAATTACTTATGACCCACCTGTTAATCCAGATAATGATGCAGAATATTCGCAAGCAAGAATTTCAGCATTATTGATTAAAAGTTCTAAAAATGGAATGAAGCCTATTAATATTTCGGGTGATGATAGATATATTTTGCCATGGAATCCAATAATTCAATTTGAAAAATGCTTTTCAAGGAGTTATTTAACAGGTTCATGGGATTTAAGATTAAGATTATACATAAGAGGAAATGTCGTTGAGTCATACTTGCAAGACTATGCAGTTGTAATTGAAATCATAGATGAGAAAAACGGGACAAATGTATATGATGATATTTCTAAAGAATTTTCTGAAATCTATGAAAAGATAAAAATTCGACTTGTTGCATAAAAGCACAGTGCATTCAAAACTATATATGTCAATTGCCGTTTCCGTCTTGACAACGAGCCGTGTTGACCTCCCCCTAGAAACCGGACCATACAAAAATAGGGTCTCAAATTTGTTTTGTTTTTACAACACTCATCTAATGTGTAGACTGCAGCTGAAACAATATAATGCAAATATTTTATTAAACAACTAAATATCAAAATAATACATTTTTTGTTGATTTTAAGATTGCAGAAAAAAGTTAATTTTAAGATATGAAATGTTAATTATTTTTTATACATTTGAAGAATAATTTTTAAACTAATTGTAATACCTTAAATTGTATAGATAAACATAATATCTATTTTTGTATTATTATAGAACTTTTCTCTATCCTATGACTAAAAAACAATTATTCTCAAACTTTTAAATATAAAATGATCACTAAACAAGCACTTGGAAGTACACTTTTTGGAATGGCTGATATTCTTCGCGATAAAGTAGAAGATTATAAAGCCTACATTCTTTCTCTTCTTTTCTTTAAACGTCTTTCTGATAACTATATCTGGCAAGGTGAAAACAATATTAAAGAGTTTATTGCCGAACATGGCAGAGAGCCCAATGAAAAAGAAAAACAAATACTTTTAAATAAAAAGATAGATTTCATTATACCGAAAGGCCATTTCTGGACAGATGTAAGAGATGCAGCACCCGATAAGAAAAATCAGGCCTTGCATGATGCCGTGACAGCAATTGCAGAAGCAAATGTGGATAAAGATGGGCGGTTTGTTTTAAAAGGAGTTATTAATACTGTACGCTGGAACGAACCTGCTCCGGATGGTTCAGGAGGTAAAAAATTAAGTCCGGATGTTTTATCGCTATTAGTTAGTTACCTGGATGCAGTTGACCTGAGTAACAAAAATGCTTCTGTAGATGTATTGGGCGATGCCTATGAATACCTGATTAAACGTTTTGCTGATGAGAATAAGGGTGGCACAACTGCCGGTCAGTTTTATACGCCTCAGGAAGTAGTTGATATTATCGTTCGCTATCTAAAACCACAGAAAAACGATACTGTTTATGATCCTACCTGTGGTTCAGGTGGATTTCTTATTAATGCAGCCAAATACTGCAAAGAAAACTATGGTTCGCAAAAAGCGATACGTTTGTTCGGACAGGAAGATGTTTGGAACACCTGGGCGATTGCGAATATCAATATGATTCTTCATGGATTGGATGCCCGCATAGAAAAGGACGATACGATACTAAATCCACGGTTTACCGAAGAAGATAACGAGTTATCCATACGACGGTTTCATAAAGTAATGGCTAACTTCCCATTCTCGCAAGAAAACTGGTGGAAAAATGGTGTACCTAAAAAAGACGCAAAAGGAAAACCAGTCAATAAAAAAGACGGTTCTCCTCAATTGGAATATCCCAAAGCTGATTTTAATGACCCATACGAACGCTTTAATTATGGGATACCACCCTTTTCGAATGGAGACTTTGCTTTTCTGCAACATATTGTAGCTTCGTTGGATGATACCGGAAAAGCCGGTGTGGTTTGTCCGCAAGGAGTACTATTCCGCGGGCAACCCGAAAAAACCGAAGAAGAAGACGGGCAACGTCGCAAAGCAGATGATGAATACCTGATTCGTCGTGGGTTTCTGCAAGGACCTGTGGATGAAAATGGTGAGTTTACCCAGATGGTTAATATCGTTGATGCAATTGTGGTATTGCCGGGTAACTTATTTTATGGTACTACTATTCCCGGCTCTATACTTTTTATCAATAAAAATAAACCCGAAGAACGTAAAAATAAAGTTTTGATGGTGTATGCTGCCAAAGAAGGATGGTACAAGGAGGAAGCCAATATGAACACGCTCCTTCCTCATGATATGTTGCGTATATCCACTATTCTCGAAAGTTGGGGCGATTTGGAAATTGCAAAAACGTGGATAGCTTCGCAAAAAGAACGCTTGAACGGAATTATTCAGGACGACTTAGAATTTAAACTGTTGGAGCTTGACGAAGAATATAACGAAGATATTGCTGAAAAGCAAGCCCGATATGATGTTGCCTTTAAAGTAATTGAAGATAAAGAAGCTGAAGATGCAAAACCAACAGCTGCCCAAAAGAAAGCATTATTAACTGCTAAAGCAGCTCTTGACAAACTCACTGCTGAAAAAGATGGCAAAATTATAGCTGCCCACGAACAAGCCGATAAGGAAAGTAGAGCCATTGATGCCGTGGAAGAAGAATTGATAACCATGCTTCAAGACCCCGAACTGCGAAAACGCTACTTCTCAGTAGTGGAAATGGAAGAGTTGGAAGAAAATGAGTTTAACCTCAATATCCCTCGCTATGTAGAGACTTTTGAGCCGGAAGAAGAAATTAATTTGGCACAAGCTATTAAGGAGTTTAAAGCAGTTTTAAAAACAGAAGTGAACATTGACCAAAAACTTCAAAACCTCTTAGTGTTTTAATATGGAAAATATTGGTCAATACATAACTAAATATGTAAAAGGCAAAACGCCAAAGCAGTTATTTGAGCAACAAATTAATGGCTCAGAGCCATATTTGTCGCCTGATTATTTGAGAAATAAAGCCAATCCTGAATTTTATGGTATACCTTCAAATAAAACAGTCCAAGTTGAAGATGGTGAGGTTATTGTTTTATGGGACGGTAGCAATGCCGGTGAAGTCTTTGTTTCAAAAAAAGGAATTTTGGCTTCTACGATGGTGAAACTTGAATTTGACAAAGAAGAACTTAGTAAGGATTATTATTCATATTCATTTCAATACTTGGAGTATTTTCTAAAAGCCAAAACTGCTGGTTCAGGAATACCACACGCTGATAAAGGAGTGATAAAGAGATTAAATTTCTTTAAACCACCTAAACCCGAACAAACCGCCATAGCCACAATCCTCTCCAAAGTCGATGAAGCAATTTTAGCCACTCAAAACAGCATTAAAGCTGCTGAAAAGCTCAAGAAATCATTAATGCAAAATCTACTTTCCGGAAAACTCAAACCTGATGGCACCTGGCGAACGGAAGATGAGTTTTATACGGATGAGAAATTTGGGAAATACCCTAAAGAATGGAATTTTTCACGGTTTAAAGATTATGCTGTTCTTCAAAGAGGGAAGGACTTGACTGATAACGATGTAGTGGCAGGAAAATATCCTGTTGTTAAATCAAATGGAGTTCAAATTTATCACAATCAATATTTTGTTGAGCCACCGGGAGTTGTTACCGGACGTTCAGGAACAATTGGAAAGGCTTTTTATATTGAAGAACAGTTTTGGGCGCACAATACCACCTTATATGTAAAAGACTTCAAAGGTAATTGCCCAAAGTTTATTTACTATTTAATTTTAAGAATGGATTTCAGGAAGTATTATGCAGGAACAACAGTTCCTACATTAAATAGGAATGATATTCATAGACTAAAGATTTCTATCCCCAAAACTTTTGAGGAGCAAGAACAAATTGCAAACTTAATTGATAATAGTGACCAGGTTATTGTTGATAAACAAAACAAAATGGAAATCCTTCAACGCCTTAAAAAATCACTTATGCAAAACCTGCTTACAGGAAAGGTGCGGGTGGATGTGGAAAAAATATTAGAGTTATGCCAGAAGAAATAGAAAATCTTGATGTAAAAATAAAGCTACTAAAAGAGTTTGTAAATAACGGAGGAGTGGCTGAATTAGCCAAACTTGGTTTGGTTGATGAATTATCAAATATCAGAGCAAGTTCTGATGGAAAGGTTATGCCTGAAACTGTTAGCAGCAGGTTAAGAACACTTATGTCTGTATTGCTAATTTCAGAGGAAATGCCTCCGGTATATAGTCCTAAATTTATTTCATATTATTCTTCTACAATACAAAAGAAGAAATCTTTTGATCAAATCAACATTGAAACTGAAGAACAATTTGATGCAATCTACGAAGAGTTCAAAGATAAAACGGATATTATTTTCAGAGGTCAGGGCGAAGCCAAATGGAGGCTTTACAATACTTTGCAGCGCAGCCGAATTGAAGGAAAACTATTTGATACGGAATCAAGTTACCAAGAACTTTTAGAAAAGTTGGTAGAAAATGGTACTGCTGAATATCAGGAGCAAATACAAGCCATTCTCGAAGAAAATCATATCGATACAATCAATACAATTTCTGTTCTTGGTTATCTGCAACACCATAAATGTCCAACACCCTTGTTAGATTGGACTTATAGCTTCCGAAACGCATTGTTTTTTGCTCTTGAGGGTATTTCAACAACTGAACCAAAAAGAGAAATTGATGAGTATTTCAGTGTATATTATTTAGAGGAAGACCATTTTCAAGATGCAAATGTTTCAAAGATTATTGATGAGGCATTTAATGCAGAATCTGAGGCTTTGAAATTAGAAATGATTGATAAAATAGCTACCGGTGATGAAGATAAGAAACAAAGTATGATCAAGTATTTTGAAGGCAAGCACTTATTAGATAAATCAAAAATACTGGGTACTGGACTAATTGAACATGTTGTAAAAATAGATGAACTATTCAAGCACCCACTCCCGCTGTTGTATTTCAGCGATAATAACGTAGATAAAAATTTTATATTCTCCTTGTCGAACAATGAAAATATAAAAAACCAGCAGGGTGTTTTGATGTGGAATCGAGATCCTTCAAAACCCATTGAAATGGTTAGCGATGAATTTTTCGGTAAATCAGAAGATGGCAAACCCGAACCCAATTATCACTTCTGTAAATGCTTCAATATAAAGAAAGAACTTGCCGGTTACATACGTGCAAAATTGGAAGCCGACGGAATAACGAAAGAATTTATTTATCCTGCTGAAGAAGAAGCAGTAAATGCTTCGGGGATTTACGAGAAATCAAAAGAAAATAAAGAAAAATAAAGAAAAATAATACTATGGCTATTCATAATAGAAAAATATTTGAGAGTAAGCCGGAATTACTTCAGGGTAATGTTCAGATTATAGCATGTGCCGGTTCAGGTAAAACTGAGTTTGTTTCAGAAAGGATTGCTTTTCAGATAGCCAGTGGAATAGCCAAACCTTCAGAAATTGTTGCTTTAACCTTTAATGATGCTGCTGCGGAAGAGTTGAAATTTCGGGTGCGGGATAAGATTAAAGATTTGCTTGGTCAGCAACCCGATATTGGAGATATGTACATTGGAACTATTCACGCATTTTCATTTATGATCTTGCAGGAATTTCTTCCTGAATATCGTTCCTATGATATGCTTGATGAAAATAGCCGGAAAGCATTTGCTGTATCTATTAGATGGAATAATGAGTTAAATATTAATGGATTATACTTTGGTCATTTAAAACAAAATTATCGATTACCTTATGGACAACATGCTTATAATTGGACATTAAATACGTTTCTTTCTGATGTTGATTTCTTTAGAGAAGAAAGTATTACAGATGATTGTATTGTCAGCGATACGTTTAGGAGTTCCTTAGAAGTTTATCTATCCAAACTTAGAGAAAGAAGATTCTTAGACTTTTCTGGAATATTACGTTTAGCCGTTGATAAATTAGATGAGGATGCTTATGCCTTGGGAAAATTAAGAGAACGATATAAGTTTTTTACCATTGACGAGTATCAGGATGTGAATCCAATTCAGGAAAGACTTATTAGATTAGTTTCAGGTCAGGAAAATGTTTGTGTGGTTGGCGATGATGATCAGTCGATATATCAATGGCGGGGTGCAGATGTAAGTAATATCAGAGATTTTGAACAGAACTATCAGGGTGTGAACATTCACAAACTTGAAATGAATCGAAGAAGTCACAATCGCATTGTAGAATGTGCTGCAAATTTTATTTCGAGAAACCCACAGAGATTGGATAAAGCTATTCTTACAAATGAGACTCTATCCGAAGATGGTGATCTTTATAAGATTGCTTTTGGTCGCCAAGAGGATGAGATCCAGTGGATTGTAGATAAAATCCAATCGTTGTACGGAACGAAATACATTGATAAAGGAAATCCCCGGAAGTTAATGTTTTCTGATATGGTGCTTTTATTCCGAAATAGATCGGATGCAGCTCATTATAAAAATGCATTGGAAGAAGCCAATATCAATGTAGTTTATTCTGGAATGGGTGGATTAATGGAAGCTCCGGAAGTTGCTGCAATATTAAGAGTATTGAGCTACATTGGAGAGAGTGTAAAAGATGAAGATAATGATCCAAATGATAGTCTGACTGATATACATGCTGCAATCACAGAAACATTTAATATTGATTTCAAATATTTTAAGGAAGTAATTAAAGACACAATAGTATGGTGTAAAGATCAAAAACGATTGAGTTTTCAGGGGCTTTATTATAAGCTGTTGTCAGCATTCGGGTTAGATGCATTAACTTTCCATAACGATAGTTCGGATGATGTTGTATTGTATAATTTAGGGCGTTTTAGTCAGGCAATATCAGATTATGAAGGTTCAAGAACCTATTTGAGTAAGAATGATATCCTCCGCTTTGTAGAATATATAGACACATTTGTATCGAATGCTTATGATGAAGGCTCAACTAATGCCAACGAGGGATTGATAGATGCTATCAAAATTATGACACTTCACGGCACTAAAGGATTGGGCTTTCCGGTTGTATTTATGCCTTCTATGATTAGCCATAGAAGAGGACAGGGACGTGTAACATTTTTGGATGATTCCAAAATTGACTTTGCTCGCTACGCCGGAAGTGAAGTTGATGAACGTAGGTTATATTATGTCGCTTTGACTAGAGCAAAGAAATACTTATTTCTTTCAACACCAGGGGTTAAGATTGGTAACAAAAGAAAAACACCTGAATGTGATTTTTGGAATGAAATAGATAATAGATTCTTTATATGCCAGCCAACACCCGACCCAACTGTTAGAGAACAATGCGATATAATAAGATTTGATAGTGATGTGCGCTTTCCCACTAATTACAGCGAGTTATCTTACTATTTGTCTTGCAGTTATGATTATAAGATGCGTTTTATTTATGGCTTTAATCCGGAACTGGTTCAAGCATTGGGTTATGGTAAACAAGTTCATAACCTGATAAACCTATTACATAAGGAATATGAAAAAAATAAGGTTGTACCTAATGCTGAAAAGATAGCAGAATTAGTTGAAGCGAATTTTTATATGCGCTATGCAGCAGAAAAGCAGACAGAGATATTGAAAAAATCATGTACAAATAGTTTAAATAACTATCTAAGTCTGTTTAAGGATGATTTTTCTCTTGCAGTGAAGACTGAGCAAGCATTTGAAATGGATTTTGATAATAAAGCCTTAATTGCAGGTTCAATTGACTTGCTGACAAGAGCCAATGGAGATGAAAATGTATTGGAAGTTATTGATTTTAAAACAGGTAAACAGCAAAGTCAGTTTGAAGAGAAATATGCACACCAGGTAGTATTATATACTATTGCAGCCCGTGAGGTTTTGCAACGTAATGTTGAAAAGGCATATCTACATTATATTGACGCAAGTGCGGACGCAACAAAAAGAGTCGAGGTTGATGTGTCTGATGCAAAGATTAAAGAGACACATGATTTATTGAATAGCGGTATTGATGGAATTATTTCAAACCAGTTTCCAAGAATTGCAGAAAAGCATAACTGTGGTAAATGTGACTGGAATCAAATTTGTCCAAAAACAATGTAGTGTTATGGAAATTCAGGAACTAATTAAAATCAGAAAAGAATTTGTTGATGCTCAACTAAAGAATGGGTTCGATTTGACTACAGTGTTAGTTGGGTTGTATTCAGATGCTTCTCACTTTGTATATGAGATATTACAAAATGCAGAAGATGCCAAAGCAACTGAAATCACATTTGATCTTCAGCCTGATAAGCTAATAATAAAACATAATGGAGTTCCGTTTTCTGCTGATGACATAGATGCAATTACTGGTATTAGTAATTTGCAAAACGATAAGAAAAAAGATTTAGAAAAAATTGGGAAGTTCGGTATTGGTTTTAAATCAGTATATGCCATTACTCAAAGTCCAAGAATACAGTCCGGAAATTATGATTTTCAAATTATAAACTTTGTTTTGCCAGATAACTTCAGTGAAAACAATAATTACACGGACACAACAATAACATTAAATTTTGAACACGAAAAAAGGAGCAGCAGCGAGATTTTTGAACTAATTGAAAAAAAGTTTGAAAGCTTTGAACACTATAATTTGATATTCCTTTTGAACCTTAGAAAAATTACTCTCAAATGGAATAAGAATAATATTTCTTATAGTAAAACTGAAAGAAAAATTAAAGATAGTAAAATTGCATACGATACCACTATAACTATCAACAAATTAAGACAGCAGTACTTAGTTTTTAAAGCAGAGGTATTGAATGAGCTTTTCTCAAATCTCAAAAATAAGCCTAATTTATCTATTGCGTTTAAAATTGATACTAAAAATGGCTTTTCACAGATTGTAAAATCTGACACCAGTTATTTATTTGCTTTTTTTGAAACAGGATATGAAACTTTTCTGAATTTCCTCGTTCAGGGTCCATTTAGTACTACACCGGCAAGGGATAATATCGATTTCAAACTGCCGGTTAATGTTTCTTTACTCTCAGAATTAGAGCTGTTGATGAAACAAGTTTTGATTCATTTCAAAGAGAATAAGCTGATAACTATTGATTTCTTAAATCAATTGCCGTTGAATTATAAAATCGATAATACTAAAGTTGTATATCGGCAATTCTTTAGCGCTGTAAAGGAAGAATTTTTATCAGGAGGTAAATACTTACCTACTATGTTTAAAAACAACTATCAGCCTGCTCAAGACATAGCAATGATTAGAGGTCGTGAACTAACTTCATTAATTTCAAGCATTAATGATTTACAAGCTTTGTTTGAAAAAAAATATTGGTTGGATATCAATATAACGGCAGATAAAACTCCGGAACTCTATAATTATTTAATTTATCAATTAAATATCAAAGAATATAGCCCTGATGACTTCGCGCGTAGAGTTACAGACGAATTCTTTATTTCTAAACCAGACTCATGGATGATTAGATTCTACGAGTTTCTTAATGGAAAACAAGAATCATTGTGGAGAAGTGGTAGCAAGAAAGATCAGGGGGCATTGAGACATAAAGCAATCATAAGATTGAACAATGGAGAACATTCAAAACCATTCGATGCAAATGATAAGCCTATCGTTTTTCTTCCCTTGAAGAAACAAGATTTGGCATATACTACAGTAAGTCCTAGTGTGCTGCAATCTAAAGGGGCAATGAATTTTATTAAAGTGAAGTTAGGAATAAGAGAACCTAATCTTTTTGATAATATCAAAAATCACATTGTCCCATTATACCGAAAAGACAAAGTAACTATTTCACAAAAACTACACTTAGAACATTTTCAACTAATACTTGATGTTTTTAATGGTTCAACTGAAAACTTTAAAAGTGAAATAATTGATTTATTGAGCGATAACGATATTAAATTTATTTGTGCCATTAATGCAAAAAGTGGTGATAAGATATATAGAAATTATCAGGATGTGTATTTATACTCTGAATTATTGAAACATTATTTCAGTTTTTCTGAAGAAATATATTTTATAGATCTAAGTGTTTATAATAATATTGATCAACAAGTTCTAATCGAATTCTTCAAGAAGTGTAATGTACAAAACTATCCTTGGCTTCTAACTCATGACCCGGGATTGTCAGAAAAACAAAAAGAAAAAATCCGTTTTGATCATTGCAAGGATACTAGAATTACCTTGTGGCGTGGTGAAGAAATAATTGATCATAAGTTGGAAGGTCTTGAAGATATAATTAATAATAGCAATTTTTCACGTAAAGATTCTATAGTTATTTGGAATGTATTGTTGACTTTTTTAAATAGTACAGATGATAAATCTTCTCTTTTTAGGGCTAAATATAGTTGGACTTATGGTAATTATTATACGGCAAAATTTAGAAGTTCAATCTTGAAGCTCTTACAAGACAAAAGTTGGCTTTTTATTAAAGATAATGAAGTTCCGAAGAGACCTGGCGAAATACTTTTAAAAGACTTAGATTCAGAATATCAAAAAGATTCAGATGAAAGTCATTATCTAATTGAAAATTTAAAGTTTCAAACAGAAGCAGAACAATTATTAATCGGGCAATTACCAGAAGAAAGAAAGGAGCTCTTTAGTCAATTTGAAGCAGTCCAAAAAATTTGTATCGAAAAAGGTATTGATCTTATAACTGCAATTATTGAAATATCAAAAGAAGCAAATAGAGAAGCAGAAAAATTAGAGTTAGAAAATGCCCCGGATGTCGAAGATATAGAAACTGAAGAAGACGATTTTATTCCTTTTGATGATTCAAATGTAGAGGGAAAAGAGATTGAAAAAGAACCAGCTAATGAAAAAGATGATGCTTCTCAAAAACAACCCAAATATAGATCGGCTTCAAGTAATCAACAAAGCCAGCAAATGAAAAATGAGATTGGCGATAGAGGAGAGAAATTAGTTTTCAAACATCTTAAAAAAGGTTGGTCAAAAAAAGCTACTTTTCTCAGAGAAACTGATTCTGTTTTAGAGTTTGAAGATTCAAACAATCAATTTATTAAAATCAAGTTGTTGAATTCTGAAAGCAAAAAAGGAATTGGATGTGATATCATAATAACGAAAAATGATGAAGAAATTGAATATATTGAAGTGAAGAGCACAAAATTGGAAGATAAAGATCTATTTCCTGTAAATGGATATCAATGGTCATTTGCTCAAAAAAAATTTAAAAAAGGTCAAGGGAACAAATATTACTTTTATGTTGTAAAAAATGTCCTTAGTAGCAAGGCTTCTGTCACAGTAATTAAAAATCCAATAAAAAAATGGAAAGATGGTGAGTTAAGAGCTCACCCTGTTAATTTAGAACTATAAAAATATGGGCAACTTATCAGAACTTAAAGGGGTTGAAAGACCGGTTACGGAATGGATTAGTAAAATGGGTTGGACGTTTAAATCGAATAAAGATTTAAATATTTATGAACGCCCTTTTTCAAATCCAATCATTGAACGTATATTAATTGATAAAACCGTTGAAATAAATAAGATCAGTGAAGTTGATGCCAAAAGGGCAATAGACATTTTATTGCAAAATATCAATAATCCGGTCGCTATTCTGGGGAATGAAAAATTTCTAGAAAAACTAGCTACGGGTGTTACTATCACAATAAAACACAATGATGTTACAGTACAGTTTATTGATTTTGATAATATCTGGGTAAATGATTTTATAGTTACTAATCAATATTGGGTGCAAGGCTTCAGTATGGTTAAAACAGATATTGTTCTTTTAGTAAATGGAATACCAGTTGTACCAATAGAAGCTAAACAGCGTGCACGAAAAGGTACTAATTGGATGGAAGGTGTTCGACAATTTTCAACCTACGAACAAAGAGCCGATCGTTATTTTATGTGTCATGCTTTTGGAGTTGCCTGTAATGGTCACCTGACAAAATATGGTATTCCCGGGGCTTCATCTTCTTATTTCAATGAATGGAAAAGTACATTATTAGATACTAACCACGAAAACCCTGTTTTAGACCCTACAAATGATTTATGTACTTCATATCAGGATGCAGATGATGGATACTGGTATTTTGATGTGGAGAGGTTGCCAAATGGTGAAGTGCTTGAGCGGATGAAAATGGGTATTGTTGGCTTATTACAACCTGCAAGAGTTTTGGACATTATTCAACACTTTCTGGTTTTTGAACGAAATGATGGAAAGGTAATTAAAAAGGTTGCCCGTTATCAACAATTAAGGGCTGCCAACAAAATAGCAGACCGTGTAATTCATTCTGACTTAAATCAGGGTATTATATGGCATACACAAGGCTCAGGAAAAAGTTTAACTATGCTATATACAGCGTATAAACTAAGACAGGCTCAAGAATTGAAAGACCCTACTATCTATATTGTTGTTGATAGAAAAGATCTGAGAGAACAAATTGGGGGCACTTTTGATGATTGTATGTTTCCGAATTCAAGACCGATAAATAATATTGGAGACTTAAAATACATTATTGATAAATGTCCGGCAGGGGTATTTATTACAACTATTCAGAAGTTTCGCGAGTTGGGCGATGTTCAGGATATACGTGATAATGTTATTGTTTTAATTGACGAAGCTCACCGAACACAATACGGTGATTTCCAAATGGAGTTACAGGCTGTATTACCTAATGCTAAAAAGTTTGCTTTTACCGGTACGCCTATACCAAAAACACATGAAGTATTTGGAGCAGATCAGGAAAATGGGAAAAAAGAATATTATCTGGACAGATATAGTATTCAGGATGCCATTGATGATGGTGCAACAAAACCAATAAAATATACATTTGGGCCTATTGAATGGTTTTTGGATAAAGATAAACTGAAAGCAGGATATGATGAAATTATTGAGGATTTAAATGAAGAAGAAAGAAGGTTGGTTGAGAAACGTGTACAACCATGGAAAACATTTCTGAAACATCCTGAACGGGTAGAAACTTTAGCAAAAGATATAGCAACCGACTATAGAGAAATGGTGGAGCCGCAAGGGTATAAAGCTCAAATTGTTGCTTGTGATAAAGAGGCTTGTGTGCTTTACTATAATGAATTACTTAAGTATTTTGATCGTTCAGAAATTGCAATTATATTTTCTACAGGGCATTACGAAGAAGGTGAAAAATATGCCTTGTATGTAGATCACTATAAAGAAGATTATGAACGCAAACGAATAATTAAACAGTTTAAAAAACGGATTACCGAAGTAGAGAATAAACTTGGAAATAATCTGAAAGTACTGATTGTATGTAATATGTTATTAACGGGTTTTGATGCACCTATTGAGCAAACAATGTATCTCGATAGTCCTTTGAGAGACCATAATCTATTGCAAGCGGTTGCACGTACAAATCGCCCATACGATGATAGTGTAACAAAGCTGTCAAAGGAGTTTGGACGTATTGTTGATTTTGTAGGAATTTTCCAGAACTACAAAGATGCATTAAATTATGATCCCGCTGATATAGGTGAATTTGAAGATATCAATAGTTTGGCGCTTACATTTCCTAAAGTACTTGATAGAGCATTTAAACCATTCGAAGAAATTGTATTGGAAGACTCTTATGAATGTTCAATTGCCATTGTACGTTGTTTGAGTGCAATTGATCAGGGTAAGTTCGAAAATGATTACAGAGATGTAGTTCAATTATGGGAATCAATTTCACCTAATCCGGCAATACGCGAATACAGAACAAAATACCTATGGTTAAATGAAATTTATGAAATATATCTGGAAGAGTTTAAGCGTATCGATTTTGATGCTGAAGTTTATGCAGCTAAAACGCGTAAACTAATTCAGGAAAGTTCCAGATTAATTAACTTCAAAGGACATTTACCGGAGATAGTGATTGATTCAGATTATCTGAATAAACTGAAGGATTCTAAACTAGATCCATCAGATAAAGCAGAGAAAATTATTCGTGATATTGAAACAGTTATAAGACAAAATGAAGTTAGTAGTGCTATTTACGTAGAGTTTCAAAATCGTTTAGATCAACTTATCCGATTAAAGCAAGAACAAAGTATTGCTATCGAAGAGTTGCTGTTGCAGTTAAGTGGTTTATATGCAGAATTAGATGATATTGCATCCTTACCACATAGAATGGGATTTGAAGATAAAGGCAGTTTTGAGATATTTACTACGATACGAAATATGAGTAATGATACGTTTGATGAAGCATTAGTAAGAGCATTTACTGATGAAGTAGTAAAGAAGATCAAAAAACGAATTTATATTGGCTGGCAGGATGTACCGCGTGAGTTTGAACGTATAAAAGCAGACATAGAATTGATTACAGCAGCCGATGAATTTGACAGCCTGAACTTATTTGAAAATAGTGCGGTGATTGATCAGATTATGAAAGCAGTAACACAAAGCTATAAATTGAATTAATGAGCTATCCTGACAATTATATTTTTATTAGAAAAGAAGTAAAACATGCCCGTGTTCGTGTAAGCGAAGATGGGCGTATCCGGATCATACTCCCTTTGAACTTTTCGGAGAAAGAAGTTGAAAGTCTTATCCGGAAAAAACAGAGGTGGATTGAAAAGCATTTGGAGTTCTTTGAGAAAATGTCAAGAATTGAACTACAACGCAATCAAATTCTTTTGTATGGGAACAGATATAGTTATTTCTATGACACTAATTTTGAAAATAAAGTTGTAGTAAATCATGAATATAAAACTATTAGAGCAAAAAGAGATTTGCTTGATAAACCAATTCAGGAAAAATGGGGTAAAGCAATTGCAAAAAAACATATTAGTAAGAGAATTGATGAGTTAGCCGGAAAACTGGGATTTAGCTATAACAGATTGTATATTCGTAATCAAAAACGAAAATTTGGCAATTGCTCAAAAGACAAAAATATATCTATCAACTGGAGATTAATAAAGTCGCCCCTTTTTGTAATCGATTATATTTTGATACATGAATTAGTACATACCATAGAAATGAGCCATACAAAGAAGTTCTGGACATTACTAAGGTCGTATTATCCTGATTACAAAGATGCAATTGATTGGTTAGATAAGTATGGAAATAGCTTGTAAGTATATATGAACTAAATATCAAAAGGAAATATAAATTTTTAATGCATCAATAAGTTGTGCTATTATGTCCAAGATTTATGATTATGATCTCTTCTCAAAAGCTAAACTGAACTGAATTAAGATTCTTCTGTTAATGAGGTAGACGAAACATAGTAAATATAGAACCTTTTTTTCATCGTTTTATTCAGGGAGTTTTACATATAATCAAAAAAAATGGGGAACCTAGTAATATAAAAAAACAAGATTATGGAAACAAAGAAGAAAATTAGATTGGGCCTCTTAATGCAGGTTGTTTATGAAACATCAATCTTAAGTGGTGATTCTCAATTTGAAAATTGGTATAGAGAAAAGAATAAGTTATTCAAAAGTCAAAATGATGATGAAATGGAAGAGTTGTATAATGAAATTGATGAATTTGTAAAAACTAACAATGACCTCATCATGTTATTTTTTACAGCAAAAAATCAATATAATGGCTTTAGTATTAAAGAACCTTTAAAAGTTGAATGTGTTAATTGTTGATATCACAAAGTTATGACAGGTGCGAATTCATTTGCAGATTCCGAGTGGACTATTGAAAAAGGAATAAAAAATTTAATTGCAAAAATAAAAAAAGTTAATTTGTAACTTTAGATGAAAACAATACCTTATGAAAACACTCTTAACCACCCTTCTCCTCATCCTTACCTGCATCACCCACGCAGTCGCGCAGCAAAAGCTTCATACTCCGGCTGAAATCTTAAAAATGATGAGTGATTCGAAGCTGATGTATGAAGTTAAGATGCTCGACAAGCCGGTAACATGTCCCGATTATTCCAACAAACTAAATTCTCAGGACAGTTACCGGGTGTATACCGATTCAGGTTTTTATACCAGCCGGTATGAGATTAACGACAAAGCCCGGCCATTACTTGATCAGGCCGAAGCGTATTTCAAATCGAACAATCGCTACAGCGCGTTGATGTACTACAGGATGGCGCTGGAGGCCGACTCCACCCAATACTACATATTGACCTATATCGGACAGATGTACGACGGACAACGCGATTATACAAATTCGATAGAGTGGTACAAAAAAGCCATATCGAAGAATTACATCGATTATATGGCCCATTGGTTTCTGGCCGATGCGTATTTTGCCATTGGTGAGGTGGATAGTGCGGTCGACGAGATTGTGATTGCCCGCATACTGAACCGGAACAATCCACGTTTAGCCGACTCGATGAACAGAATATTCAAAAAAGCAAAACGCAATACCAATGACTGGTGTTTCAATCCGCAAATAGCCATTAATAAAGGAGAGGGCAATAGAGTTATAGTTGAGATGTCGGCTGATTGGACTGCCTATGCCATGGCCAAGGCACTATGGAACTTCGAACCAGGATATAAAGAGTCGATGGGTGTCGCTCCCGATAATTATTCTACTATAGAAGAAAAAGAATGTTTATTCGCGCTGCTCGTGGGTATGGAAAATGCTAAAACCAGCGTCAAAAATAATCCGCAACTCATGATATTAAAAAAAGCAACAGATAATAACCATCTGGAAGATTATATGCTGTATGAAGTCTTTTTGCCAAGGTCGCCGCAAGTTGCCTATCAATTGTCGGAGCAGGCAATTCAAAGTATTAAAAATTATGTGTTGAATGTTCGAAACACAAAATAATTTCATGGATATCAAGCCACAACCACAATGCAAATCATACGTTGTCGATGCCCCGCCGCCACCATCGCCGCCACCGTCGCCGCCGCCGCCGTAGGGGCGGACCTTGTGTCCGCCCGAATGATGTTTTATACGTCCGCCCGGATGATGTTTTATACGTCCGCCCGAATGATAATATGGATATCCTGCAGAATGACAATACGTATGACGATGTAAAAAATATCCTGCAGAATGACAATATGTATGATAATGTTTAAATATCTGCCCGAATAATAACACGGATAATAGAAATGTTTATATATTTATTTTTTATAATTAACATGGGCGGACACAAGGTCCGCCCCTACAAAAACAACAAAATCTTATGACAACTGAAAATCGCAAATTAATGCAAATGGCCAAGGATTCCCTGAACGGGAACTGGATACTGGCTGTTGGAACTTTCCTGGTGTACATGCTTATTGTAAGCGGATCGTCACCTTTGTATCTGGTATTGGCGGGTCCGTTCTCGCTGGGACTGGCCGGTTTTACCCTGACACTTGCAAGAAAAGAAGAAGCAAGGGTAGAGCAGATTTTTCATGGATTCCAGTATTTCGGGAATGCCGTTATTGCCTATTTACTGATGTTCTTTTATGTTTTTCTCTGGTCGTTGCTGTTGATTATTCCGGGAATTATCGCAGCAATATCGTATTCCATGACTTTCTTTATCATGGCGGATGATGCATCAATCAGGCCACAGCAGGCGCTTGAAAAAAGCAAAATGATGATGAACGGCTATAAATGGAAATTCTTCTGTTTAGGATTGCGGTTTATCGGATGGATAATTCTTTGTATGTTTACCTTTGGTATTGGCTACCTGTGGTTGATTCCATATATGCAGGTAAGTTATGCCAAATTCTACGAAGATTTAAAAGCCAACGTACAGGCTTAAGAAATCAGCTGATTTATAAAGTCGCGAAGTGATTAAATATTGAATGAATTTCGTTCATTTTAGCCGCTTCGTGACTTTTTATTTTATACCTTTTACCACTTAGGTGGAGTATTTCACCCCATAATAAGCTGTTTTGGCCCGATATTGCTGATTTTCGCCTCAAATTGGTGTATTGAACTGGTCATGCTGTGCATTCATCCGACAGGAGTTGATTAATGACTAACTTTGCAGCATGAATATAACAGATAAAAACAACATCACATCCCATCAGAACGGGAAACCCGGAAACGCTGAAACAACAAAACTTCAATCGGGTCATACATTTCATATCCCGGTAATGGGACTTGCCTTCACTGTCGATTCACCTGTTAAGGTGGCCCGCTTTGGTATTTCATCGGTAATTTCCATTATTGAAGACCGGCTTATGGAAATGATGCGCGGACATTATTGCGCGGTTGCCGGTATGGAATATTATCCTATCTCAGTGCAGGAGCCCGATTACAGGGCAAAAAGAATCACCAACTATCTGAACCTCGTGAACACCATCGTACATAAACAAATGCAGAAACTGAAAGAAGAGGCATTTGAGATAGGTTCGGAGGTGGCAAAATACTTTGAGATGTTGCCTAACGACAGCATCCTGAAGAATATGTACTCAGATATGATCCATTGTCCTAATCCGATAGAAAAAGCTCAAAAACAAAGTTATCTGAAATCGCAACTCGTAGCCGGTAGCATCGACGTGAATATACTCACCAAGCTCGATGGCGATGTTTGGGACAAAAACGGGGACATCATCTCCGATGGTTCCAATGCGGTGGCAGCATTGCGCGGTTACATCAACAGCGATTTGAGTAATTCGTCGATAGTTTTCTCGGCAGGTCTCAATCCTCGCTTGTACAACTATCTGGAACGTACCAATGCTTTTGATCCTGACCAAAACCTACAGTTCAAAAAGAGAGTAATCATTAAGGTAAGCGACTACCGCTCGGCGCTCGTACAGGGAAAATATCTGGCTAAAAAAGGTATCTGGGTAAGTGAGTTCAGGATTGAATCGGGCCTTAACTGCGGCGGACATGCCTTTGCTACAACAGGTTATTTGCTCGGTCCGGTACTGGAGGAGTTTAAAATACATCGTCAGGCGCTTATCAACGATATTTTTGAAATATATAAAACAGCCATCAGCAACAAAACCGGCATTCAGTTTACACAGGCACCATCCATGCAGGTTACAGTGCAGGGAGGTGTCGGTACCTACGAAGAGGATTGTTTTCTGCGTAATCATTACAATTTGTCGGGTACAGGCTGGGGGAGTCCTTTCCTGCTGGTTCCTGAAGCAACAACAGTTGACGGGCATACGCTGGAACTTTTAACAGCCTCCAAAGAGGAAGATGTGATACTTAGTACCTATTCACCTATGGGTATTCCGTTTTATTATCTCAAAGGTACTACGGCCGATGTGCATAAACACCGGAAAATTGCCGAAGGTAAACCCGGAAGTCCCTGTCCCGAGAAACTACTGCAATTTAATACCGAATTTACCGAAAGACCAATCTGCTCGGCTTCGCAACGATATCAGTCGCTAAAACTGGAACAGCTGAAAGGACTGCAATTGCCCGAAGCGGAATTCGAAAAGAAAAAAGCCGAAGTGCTGGCCAAGGACTGTTTGTGTGTGGGACTTAGCAATGCAGCATCGCTGAGTTACAATGCACCTTTCCTGAAAAAACAACAGGAAGTGAATGTTTGTCCCGGACCAAATATCGCTAATTTTTCATCCGTAGTATCCTTACAGAAGATGATCGATCATATCTACGGGAGAACCGATCTGGTTACCAACAAACAACGTTCGCATGTGTTTATTGCCGAATTGAAAATCTATATCAATTACCTGAAGGAACAACTCATTAAGGGTGATGGAGATGCAGCTGACCCGAAAAGAAAAAGCTATTACCAGACTTTTTTGCAAAACATGGGTGATGCTATCCGTTATTATCAGCAGTTATTGAATGATGCTGTTATTACAAACAAAACTTTCGGACAATCATTACGGTCTGCTGAGACCGAAATCGCTGCCATCAGGCAGGAATACAGTCTTTTATAATCTTCCTGTAGATAATTGCCGGTAATTTAATTCTATCAATAGGTTTTACTCTGTAAGAGTACTCTGTGCGTTCCCCCCGGATTTATCCGGGGGGAACGCTAATCAGTAAGAAAGTTATATGTTGTGAAAAATATCTTTTTTGACAGCTTAATTTGGGGATACACTCATATTTACATATTTTTGTTCTCCTAAAATTATTGAAGCTGTAATGAAAAGAATCACCCTTTCCATTTTTTTTATATATTTTACCCTGATTACTCTCTCCGCCTGGAATATCCGTCAGATATCCAATAATGAGGGCTTGTCCAACAGTGCTGTGCTGTCAATCTATCAGGATAGCCGGGGCCTGATGTGGTTTGGCACCTGCGACGGTCTGAACATGTTCGACGGTTCGAATGTGCAACTTTATAAATCGTCGGCTAAAAACAACCTGTCGGGTAACTTAATTGAAGATATCCTCGAAAATGAAAAAGGAGTGCTGTGGCTGCAGACAAACTATGGCATCAACTGCATTGAAACAAAGAGTAAAATTGTGAATTATTACTCCTATTTCATTGGAAAAACTTTCCTGAGAAAAACCAATAACAATTATATGCTGATCCTGAAGGATGATAATGTGCTTTACTATTACCACACATCCACCGATCAGATAAACAAAAGCTCTTTGCCTGATTTTAAGTTTGCTGATTTGCTGACTTGTCATGTGGACGACAAAAATTTATTGAAATTATTTTTTCGGAACGGAATGGTAAAAACCTATTCCATCCTGTTTGAAGAAAATGGCGCATTGAGCCTCAAGTATAAAGGGGGAATGCAACTACCCGGACCGGTTTTGTATGGATTCACTGAAGGTAAATCCTATTATTATATCGACGGTCGGTTTAATTTTTATGAGTTTAACACGGCGACGCAAACTAATAAATACATTCGCAATCTTAAAAATCTATTACAGAAAAGAGGGGAAATCTCGTCCATTATTCGCTATAAGGACGATTACTTTATTGGATTTAAAACCAATGGCGTTGTTCGGTTAATCAACAGGCCTCAGAGTGCCGACAAGTATGAAATTGAGGAGATTCCGGTTAATTCGGGAGTGTTCTGTATCTACAAAGATCACTATCAGGATGTTATATGGATAGGAACCGATGGTCAGGGAGTTTTTCTGCTTTACGATAGTCCGTACGTAATTAAGTCCTATACCTTTAATAATATACTTTATGAGATAGAGAAGCCTGTACGTTCACTGTTTATCGATAGGGAGAAAACCCTTTGGGTGGGTACCAAAGGCGATGGTATTTTAAAAGTACCTCACTTTGACTATACTGCCTTGTCCGTAAAAAATCAGGAGCAAATCAGGGCCGAACACTCAGCTCTGAGCAACAATTCGGTATATACTTTCGCCGGAAGTAGCCGGAATGTGTTGTGGATAGGGCATGAAGAGGGGATCGACTATTATTCGTACAGCGATAAAAGCATCAACAAGCTGAAGCTCGAATACAAAGGTAAAACCCTGAAATACATCCATTCTGTTTGTGAGGTGAACGACAGCATGCTGTGGTTGGCATCAGTGGGTATGGGAATTATCGGAGCCAGGATTTCGGGGAGTGAGGGTCGGCCTGTGCTGACCGATATCAGGCAAATAACGCTGGGCGAAGGAAAAGAGAACTTCAACCATTTCTTTACCAGCTATGCCGATGGCAAACACACCATATTATATGGAAACAGGGGACACGGACTCTGCAGGCTGAATACAAAGACCAATGAAGTAAGTTCTCAGTTGTTCGGTAACGATGCCAGCAATCAGTTGCTCAACGATGTGTTTTCCATCTTTAAAGATAAGAAAGGCACTATATGGTGCGGAACCAGTTTCGGATTGGTGAAATATATGCCTGCCACCGGAAAGATAAAGGTATTCAACGAACAAAACGGATTTCCCAATAATACGATACACGGGATACTCGAGGACTCGGAGAATAATTTATGGCTGAGTACCAATCAGGGATTGGTGCGTTTCGACACAAAAAAGGAAATTATACAGGCCTACGGGGTACAAAACGGACTGAAAGTGACCGAGTTCAGCGATGGGGCATATTATAAAGACCAGCGTACCGGTAACCTGCTTTTCGGGGGAATTTCGGGCTTTGTGACGGTGGAAGAAACCGATTATCATCCGCATGCCTATACGCCTGATGTAACATTTAACGGACTGAACATTTTCGGACAAGAATATAATTTGTTTGATTTTTGTGAAACTGAGCATGATAAAACTGTGCTGAACCTGAATTATAATCAGAATTTCTTTACCCTTTCGTATACAGCCAACGATTATATCGACGGGAACAACTACAACTATTATTATCAGCTGAGCGGACAGAACGAACAGTGGATCGACAATAAAAACCGGAAAACCGTTTCGTTTACCAATATTGCTCCTCAGGAATACACCCTTCAGGTGAAATATGTGAATAAGATCACCGGTTACGAAAGTCCCGTCTATTCCATGATCATTAACATCCGTCCGCCCTGGTACCGGTCAGCCCCGGCCTACACTCTCTATGTGTTGCTGGTAATGTCCGTTATTGTACTGACGGTGATGTTTCTTATCCGTAAAAATAAAAAGAAACGTCAGGAAGCCCTGGAAAAAATACACCAGCAACATCAGGTGGAAGTCCACGAATCGAAACTACGATTCTTCACCAACATTGCCCATGAATTCTGTACCCCTTTGACACTTATCTACGGTCCGTGTAACCGTATATTATCCTACAGCGCTTCCGATCGTTTTATTAAAGAAAATACCCGGGTGATTCAGCGCAATGCCGAACGACTCAACGCACTGATACAGGAGCTGATTGAATTCCGCCGGATAGAAACGGAAAACAGGAAGCCTCAGATTGAAGAAGTATCAGTATCACAACTTTCGTACGACATCATCAGGTCGTTCTCGGAAATCATGGACAGCAAAGGATTCCGATTCGAACATCAGATACAGCCTGAATTGCTGTGGAATACTGATAAAAGTTTTATTTATACCGTGGTTACCAATTTGCTATCCAACGCCCTTAAGTACACCAATTATGCCGGTACCATCAGGATGAAAGCTGAAGTAAAAAACGACCGGCTCGAAATTACCATCAGCAATACAGGCAAAGGCATCAGAAAAGAAGACTACGACCATGTCTTCGACAGGTATACCATACTCGATAACTTTGAAAATAAAGAAGATAAATCCATCTTGCGCAACGGGCTCGGACTGGCCATTTCCTACAACCTGATAAAACTACTGAAGGGCGAAATTGTGATCGAAAGCGAGTTGAATATCAATACTTCATTTATTATCAGGGTACCGCAAAACGAACTGACAAAGTTTGCCGAAAGCAATTACCGGCTGTCGCCAGCTTTCGTTCCGCAGGAAACTGCCGGTACAATGATGGAGTTGCCCGAATATCCGGTAAGCCTGAACAAACAAACCATTTTCATTATCGACGACGACATTGAAATCCTCTGGCTGATTTGTGAAATATTCAAGGAGTTATACAATGTGGTGCCCTTCAACACCATCAGTTCAATTGATGAATTGCTTAAGAATGTCTATCCCGATATTATCATCAGCGACATCATGATGTCGGGAATGGATGGCATCAGCATAGTGAAACAAATCAAAGCCAATAAGTCGACCAGTCATATTCCTCTCATCCTTATCTCGGCCAAGCACGATATAGAAGAGCAGATAAAAGGAGTGGATGCCGGAGCAGAGTTATACATCACCAAGCCCTTTAACATCGACTTCCTGAAAGCAACCGTCAGCCGTCTTATAAAACAAAAAGAAAATCTGAAGGATTATTTCAGCTCCCCGTTGAGCGCTTTTGATTTGCTGGCAGGCAAAAAGATTCATAAAGAAGATAAAGAATTTCTGGAGAAAATTTTGTTGGTGATCAACGAACATCTGAAATCAAAAGAATTGTCGGCTGCATTTATTGCCGGTGAGCTGAACACCAGCACAAGGCAGTTGTACCGCAAAATAAGCGAACTGGGCGAAACCAGCTTATCCGAAATGATTAAAGAATGCAAGCTGCACGTAGCAAAAAATTTACTGCTGAATACCCAGATGACAATTGATGAGATTGCCTACAATTCAGGTTTCTCCAACCGTGCCACTTTCTACAATGTATTTTCGGCGAAGTATAATACCACTCCCAAAGAGTACCGTAAGAAATCTCTCTCGGCAGAATAATACCTGTGCACTGAACCTTTTATTTAGTCAGCCTGTTGTGCGGAATGCCCATCAGGCTGCTTTATTTCAATATAAACTGACCCTGTCGCCATGGAATACTAAATTGGCACTGTTTTATACATTATAAAAAATGCGTATGTCTACTTTTGTGCACGGCTTTGATTCCCCGCGAATAAAGCCGATATCAACCATTGTTAATCTTAATAACCGTATCATGTATCAAGTTGTAAAAAAACTTTCTACTTCTTTCCTTATTTTACTGTTGTGCATATTTCAGGCGCACAGTAAAAGTCAAGCCGACCAACCGTCAGATAAAAAGATCCAGATCATCGGAGAAGTGTTTGAACCCGGCGGGGCACCCGCTATAGGCGTTTCGGTACGTCTGAAAAACAGCACTGTGGGAACCGTGACCAACCTCGACGGAGTATTTGTGTTGAATGCTCCCGGCAATGGAGTGCTCATCATTAGTTATGTGGGATATAAAACCGAAGAAATTCCCATCAACGGACAACCGAAATTAAAATATACCCTGCAGACCAATAATAAGGTATTGGACGATGTGGTAGTGGTGGGTTACGGTACCCAGCGCAAGGTGTCGACCATCGGCGCACAATCGGGTATCAAAGACATTGCCGAAATGAAACAGCCGGTATCGAATATCGGATCGGTGCTGGCCGGACGTATAGCCGGAGTGATAGGCATACAGGGAAGCGGCGAAGCCGGAAAGGACGATAACACCCAGATATGGATCCGCGGCGTTTCGACCACCACCAGCACCACACCATTAATATTAGTAGATGGTATCGAACGTTCGTTCAATAATATCGATCCCGAGGATATCGAATCCTTTCAGGTGCTGAAAGATGCTTCGGCTACGGCCGTGTACGGGGTGAAGGGAGCCAACGGGGTCATCCTTATCAATACCAAAAAAGGTACCATGGGTCGCCCGCGTATCAAAGCTGAATACAATGCAGGTATCACCAGTTTTACCAAAATTCCTGACATGGCCGATGGCATCACCTATATGCAGATGGCCAACGAAGCGGCCATGAATAAAGGCGAAGCACCTATCTATTCGAGCGACTACATACGTAAAACCTATAAACAGAGCGATCCGCTGCTTTATCCCAATGTAAACTGGATGAAGGAAATTTTCAAGGACCACGGTTCGTACCAGAAAGCCAATATTAATGCCCGCGGAGGTTCCGAGTTTGCACAGTTTTATACTTCCTTCGGATATTATAATGAAGGCGGGTTGTACAACGAACGTCCCAACGAGCCTTACAATGGCAGCATGAATTTCAATCGTGTGAACTTTGTAAGCAACCTCACCATGCAGGTGACCAAAAGCACCAATATCGATTTCGGGGTCAAAGGCGAAGTGTCGGATTATAATACTCCCTATTACGGAGCTGCCGATATTTTCAAGATGATTACCAGGGCTTATCCCATCATGTTTCCTACTTCCTATCCCGACGGGAAAGTTCCTTATCTCGACAATGGGGGAGAAGTGAAAAACCCTTATGCCATGGTGTATCGTATGGGAAGTAATAAACGTAATACCAGCGAGACACGCGCTGACCTGAGAATCAATCAGAAACTCGATTTCTGGTTAAAAGGGCTGAGTGCACGTGCCCTGATTGCCTACGATTTCTATATGCGCAACGACATACAGCGTCCCGGAACGAACCCGATTACCTATAAAGCCACCGGAAGAGACGAAGATGGTGAGCTCCTGCTGCAACGAACCGATAACCTGCAGGGAAGCGAAAGCTGGGGCTACAACAAACAACAATGGGGTCACCGGCAGTATTACCTGGAAACGGCAGTTAATTACGAGCAAAATTTCAATCAGGAGCATCGCGTTAGCGGTATGTTGCTTTACAACCTGACCGACTATTCGAATGTGACGGCTGGAACACTGATGCACGCCATGCCTTTCCGCAGTATGGGGATCGCCGGACGCGGAACCTATTCCTATGCCGACCGTTATTTTGCCGAAGCCAATTTCGGTTACAATGGCGCCGAAAACTTCAGCCCGGGCAAACGCTTCGGTTTCTTTCCTTCCTTTGGAGCCGCCTGGGTGCCTTCCAACGAACCATTCTTTGAACCTGTTTCAGAATATCTGGACTTTCTGAAATTCCGTTTCTCATGGGGACAAGCCGGTAACAGTACGCTCGATACTGCTAAGAAAGGAGAAAATAACGAACGTTTTGTCTATAACTCTACTGTCGATGGAGCCAGTGGTTACGTTTTTGGTGAAGACAGAAATACCAGCTACAGCGGATTGAGAATCGGACGTACAGGAGTGGATGTTACCTGGGAAACTTCGACCAAAACCAATTTTGGTATAGATTTTAATTTAATGAATAACGATCTAACTTTCCAGATCGACCTCTACAAGGAACACCGTGATAATATCTTCCTCCGCAGGGCTGCTGTTCCTACCTATATTGGAATCGTAACCTTACCCTATGGCAATCTCGGTGTTGTGGACAACCGCGGATTTGAGATTACGGCCGACCTGACCCGTAAATTTGGCGATTTTCTGTTCCAGTTCAAAGGAAACTTCTCCTTCAATAAAAACAAAATCATTGAGGACGATACCCCTGATAAACCTTACAGTTGGTTAAACTCAAGAGGATATTCCCTGAATACCCGCTTTGGCTACATCAGTGATGGTTTCTATACGGAAGATGATATTACCAATCCCGAAGTAGCCAAACCCAAAGGAATTACCGTTAAACCGGGTGACCTGAAATACCGTAACCTGAACCCCGATGACGACAATATTATTGATGCTTCGGATAAAACCTTCATCGGTTATCCATCTGTACCGCAAATCGTTTACGGACTCGGTACCACAGTAGGGTATAAGAATGTCACGCTGGGAGTATTTTTTCAGGGAGTGGCGCAGCGTACCATCTCACTCAGTGCTTCGGATTTCAAACCTTTCAGCGATGGTGCGGCAAAAGGAAATCTGTATGCCAACATCACCGAACGATGGACGGCAGCAAATCCCTCGCAGGATGCTTTATGGCCCCGTCTGGATTATGGTTTGACAACCAATGCCGAGAATTATGCCGAAAGTACTTTCTGGCACCGCGATGGTTCCTACCTGCGTCTGAAAACCATCGATCTGAGTTATAATATCCCGGAAAAAATCTCCAAAAAAATGAAGTTAAACAATATGCGTGTTTATTTCCTGGGTTACAACCTGCTTACATTCACCAAATTCAATATGTGGGATGTGGAATTAACCGACGGCACGGGATCGGCCTATCCTAATACAAAAACATACAGTATCGGTTTAAACTTTTCATTTTAAACAACAATTATTATCATCATCACCATGAATAAATATCTCAGCAAAATTTTAATCGCCTGTTGCCTGCTGGTTGCTCTGCCTTCGTGCGATAGTTTTTTTGATAACGAGCCCGATAATCAGCAAACCATTGAGCAGGTATTTAAGAGAAGAACGACCACACTTCAGTTCTTAGCCAATGTCTATTCCTATATCCGTCCTGTTTACGAATGGAGCAACCAAACCATCTGGGCAGGAATATCCGACGAAATCGACGTGACCTATTCCGATTACGAAATTTCGAAGATCAACCTGGGACTTTTAGCGCCCGATAAAGAAGCTTTGTTTTACGGAAACCTCTGGAACCATTACTACCCGGGAATTCGTGCTGCCACCTTTTTTATTCAGAATGTGGATAAAAACCTTGAAATGGATGCCACTGAGATTCAACGAACCAAAGCGGAAGCCAGAGCGCTGCGTGCCTGGTATTATTTCTGTCTGGTTCGTCAGTATGGACCGGTGGTGATTCTTCCTGAGGATCTGATTCCGGCAGATGCGTCGACCAACGACATGCAATTTCCCCGTTCGTCGGTGAAAACCTGTTTCGATTATATTGTAAACGAAATGAACGAGGTGATAAAAATGGATATTCTGTTTAAGGAACAGGCTACCGGATTGAATTACGGCCGTATTACCGAAGCTTTTTGTAAATCGGTGAAAGCCCGTGCGCTGCTCTATGCCGCCAGCGACTTTTACAACCGCGACCGTACCCTGAATATCTACAGGGAGTTTAAAAACAGCGATAACAGTTATTTGTTCGACTATACCGATGCCGACCGTCGCGAGCGCTGGCAGGCGGCTGCCGATGCAGCAAAAGAGGTGATCAGCGGATATTCCTTTGCTTTGTATCAGGAGTTTGATAATAATGGTGTGCTTGATCCTTACAAATCGTACCAAAACTTATTTGTTGTGGATCGCAATAAAGAAATCATTTTTGCTAAACCTGCCGGCGGTTTCTGGGAACAGGACAGGGCCTGCTCGCCCCGTTTCGTAAACGGCTGGTCGGGTTGGGGAGTGGTACAGGAAATGGTGGACGACTATTTTACCAAAACCGGTTATCCATTGCTGAAAAATTCCGCAGGAAAATTATATGCCGAAGATGGTTCATACACCGAAGAGGGTTTCAGTACGGCTGCCGGCGACAAAGGTTATACGCAGAAGGGAACCTACAATATGTACTGCAACCGCGAACCCCGTTTTTATGTATCGGTATGCTTCAACAACAGTAAATGGTTGTCGGACTACAATCAATCCACCGTGGAATTTTTCTATGGAGGAAATACCGGAAGAACCGAAATAGAAACCCGTAACTATTCGCAAACCGGCTATTTGTGCCGCAAGTTTGTGAACCCGAAGAGTAATGTAAGTACAGGGCAACTGGTGGAACACGCCGCAGTGATGTTCCGTCTGGGAGAGATGTACCTGAATTATGTCGAAGCATTGAACGAAGTGGATTATGCTGCTAACAAAACTGAAATACTGTTTTATCTGAATGCTATCAGAAAACGGGCAGGTATTCCGGTTTACGGAATGAATCAGGGAGCCGGTGAAGTTCCCGTGCCAGCTAATTATGACGAGATGCGCGGGGCAATCCGTCGCGAGCGCCGTGTAGAACTGGCATTTGAAGAAGCCCGCTATTTCGATTGTATCCGCTGGGGTATTGCCCACGAAGAATTCGACGGTCCGAAACACGGAATGAATGCCAACGATTCGAGAGGAAAAGAATTCTTTCATCAGCGCACAGCGTTCGAAAACCGGGTTTACAAGGATTATTACCTGCTTTGGCCCTTGCCTCTGGGCGAAATGTACAAAGGCAAAAAGCTGGTGCAGAATCCTAACTGGAGTACTATCAGCTCGAAGGACATGTCGGAGTAACAGCACTTAATCCTTTTATTATAAAAAAATCAGTAATTGAAAAATGAAAACGAAATTAATATATACAACAGTTTTATTGATGGCGGCCGGCCTGCTGTCGTCGTGTTACGATTACGACTGGAAATTCGATCACGAAACAACTTTGAGTGATTTCAATATCACATCTGCCGATAACACTATGAACATGACCGTAAATTATGCCGATAGTACCAATAATGCAGGACGGCAGATTCAACTTGACTGGACCATGTCGGTGGCCGGAGATTATACTAAAGTCTTCTACGAAGTTTTGTTCTATCGTCCACAGGACCTGACGACTCCTGTGTATAAAATAGCAAGTGGATTAGGACAAACCCGGAACTATGTGGTGCTGAACGAAAGGGATCTGAATGTAGTAGCCGAAAAAGCAGGAATTCCGCAAAGTGCGGGTGGTGATGTGATCTGGAAAGTCAGGGCATCCAATGGCGTGAGCGAACTGATTACCGGCGAATATAAAACAATCAGCATCACGCGTCCGGCAGGATTCGCTTATTATCCTGAAAAAATTGTGGTTGCCGGAACAGCAGTAAATGCTGCAAAACCGATCGTACTAAAGCGGATCATGCAGGGTGAAAACTTTACCGGCGAATATGAATCGTTCTTTTATCTCGGGGAAGGCAACTTTTTTCTGACCGAAAAAGGAACCGACCGCCGTTTGTACATCACTCAGGAAGGGGAATTGAAAGAACTTTTCGGCACAGAAAAAGAAACACTTGTTAATGCACCGGTTACGAACAATAAAATCCACCGGATAAAAATCAATCTGAAAAAATCGACTGCCATTGCCGTTTCCATTTAATCGGTTGGACTGTGGTACAGCGGGATAAACGATGTGATGGCTCAATTGCAACAGGATGATATAAAAATTCCTTACTGGAGTCTTACCCGTAAACTGGAACTGGTGAGCGCCGGCGCTCTTCCCGATTACCGCTACAAATTCCGTGTGAGCCAGAAAAACCTGAAGGGGGAGAATACCTACTCTTTCTGGGGATATAGTTCCGTTTCGGCTCCCAATCAGAGCGAAACCAGTTTGCCTGCCTACTTCCGCCTGAACGAAGTGGATAGTAGTCAATCGAATTACTGCTATAAATTCAGCCGTAACGGACACGACCAGGCAAATCTGAAAATTGATGCGGATTTTCGTCCTGAAGTTGAGTTTTTCAGGCATTATATTACAGTTATAAAATAATACATTAAGAAACAATCACCAATATCAATTAAATATGAAAACAAGATTTACTATTATGAAAAAAATGAGAGCAACTTCGCTGCTTGCAGCCCTGTTGTGTCTGGTGCAATTGAATGCACAGCAAACAATTGAAGCGGAAAGTTATACCGAGAATCTTTATGCCGGAGCTAACGAGTCGGAATTTTTTTCGGGTGGCAAAGCCGTATCGCTGCGCGCTGCATATGGTTCGTATGTGAAATACGTAATCAATACGCCGCAGGAAGGTACCTACAATATGGATATCTACTATGCCACCATGAACCTGCGCCGGATGTACATCAAAGTAGAAGATTACATGCCGGTAATTGCCGGATTCACTGACTTTACCGGAGGCTGGAACGGATCGCCGGGAAAGAACGAAAGTGGTGAAACTGTGGACGGCATCAAGAAACTCACGGTAAGTATCTATCTGAACCAGGGAGATAATACTGTTGAAATAGGCGCCTACGACACAGAAGAAGAAAGCGACTCACCCAATTTCGATAAATTTACCATTACACGTGCTGAAACACAGCTACCTAAACCAGCTGTTCAACCAATGGCCATTATTCTCGAAGCAGAAAATGCCAACCGTACTGTCGGTGCCGAAATCAATAATGCCACCTGCTATTCCAACGGAAAAGGCGCTTTCAGCATGAATTCGGCCAATGATGCCCGCCTGATTTTCCAAAACGTTAACATCAGCGAAGAAGGAACTTATGATATTACTGTTTACCACACCAGTGTGCAGGCACGTAATTTATATGCCAAGACCAATAATTATGTGAAGTCGGTGTTAAAATGTAAAATGGAACTACCTTACTGGACCTGTCCCGAGAAAGAAGAACATTACTCTACCAGCCGTCCTGAAATAATGAAAAAAACTACCCAGATATACCTGAAAAGCGGTAATAACACAGTTATTGTAGGTGCGTACAAAGGATGGGGTCCTAATGTTGATAAAATTGAGATTGTGAAGTCGGCATTGACCATGGAAGAGCCGGGATTAGAGACGGCAGCGGCAGTTTTCGACTATACCGATAATGTTGAGCATTTTGGTCAGGATATTACTGAAGAATTTGCAACCGATAGCGTTAACAAGGCTAAACTGATTGATAACAATGAGTTTACCTATTATACTGTTCCCGGTGTTTCGTCGGCTAAAGTGACCTTTCGTCTGGCTTACCCGATCATTCTGACGGGATATGCGATGGCCTGTCCGGCTACCGAAGCGGTAACAATGATGGATAACTGGATGCTTGAATACTCACAGGATGGCAACAGTTGGAGTGAAGTGGCCAAATCGCTTACTGTAGATGCCGGTTCGTACCGGAAAGTGACCACCGGCTATAAACACAACGACGAAAATATCATCAGTGCGCAATACTACCGCCTTACAGCTACCGGCAACGGAAATGTGGAAGTAGGCGATTTACAGCTTTTCGGTGCCCCATATGTCAGCGCTGAGAAAAATTTCCCTGATGATGATCTGACCCGTAATATCGAATTCGAAAGCATACTCAGCTATGCCATGGCAAGCGACGATGGTTTCAACCGTGGTGGTCAGTGGAACGAAGTATTCGAAAATGTTTTCGACAAAAAACTGAATACCGTTTATACCGTTGTCGACAAAAAAACTTTCTATATCCAGTTTGAAACTGCCGACCCTGTTGCATTAAGCAGCTATGCTTTAACTGCTCGCTACAGTGAATCGGCACGTAACCCGAGCAAATGGAAACTCGAAGGGGTAGATGCCACAAGCGGCGAATGGATGGTATTGGACAGCCGTGAAAATATGCAGTTCCCGGTTCCGGGGTCAACCATGATGTTTAATATCAATCAACCCTCCGTTTGTTATGCCTACAAACTGACCGTAGAGGATAATTCCGGTGCTAAGGATGTGCATTTAACTCAGTGGCAGATGTTTGCCGGCAAGTTCGGAATTATTTCCTCGGTTGAAGGAGTAGAAGTACCTGATAAGGGTACATCACCTGTTAATGTTTTTTCGGGTGAGGGAAAAATCAAACTTCAGTCAACTGCTGCAGAAGCGTTGCCCTATGCTGTATACAGTATTACCGGACAACACCTGAAAAGTGGAGTATGTAATCCGGGAATGACTGAAATCAAAACCGGAAATGGTTTCTACCTGGTTCGTGTTAATAATAATGTCAATAAAGTTTTTGTAAAATAGTTTAGTGTTGGTTTTTTCCGATCCATCACGTGGTTATAATATAATCATGTGATGGATCAAATTAAAAAATAATAAATGAATCGTTCATTACAGATATTACTTTTCTTAATCTGGTTGTTGCCGGTTTCCTTTTGTGCTTTCGGACAAACATCTGTCTCTTCCGTTTCATCGCCCGATGGAAAGATAAGAGTCGAACTCGTGCTCCGGAACGATTCACTTTTCTATAAAACCTACCGGAACAACCTACCGGTTATCGACCTTTCAAATACGGGAATTCAATATACTGCCGGCAGTTTCCTGAAAAACATGACTTTAGATAAACAAAGCACAAGGGAAATTAATGAAACCTACTCCCTGCCTTCAGGAAAAACAAGTACTTACCTCAATCACTGTAATGAACTGACCCTTACTTTTAAAAATTTATCATCCGTAATGGAAATTGTATTCAGAGTTTATAATGATGGTTATGCCTTCCGCTACGGTTCACCTTTACTCACCAATTTAGATATAGCCATTCAGCAGGAGAACAGTTTTATAAACGTTTACGGCTTTGGAAACTCATGGGTACAGAAATACCACCCCGATTATTCGTGGTATTACGAAAAACGCGACTGGAGTTCGAACTTCAGTCAAAAGGAATTAAATACACCTGCACTGGTTAAATCTGGCGACACCTATTTACTGATCAGCGAAGCGGCCAATTACGGCAATTATGCTGCATCGAAATTAATTGCCGGAGCTTCAACAGGGAGTTATTATTTTCAACCGGTGGGAAGCATCATCACCCGGCTTCCTTTCGTAACGCCCTGGCGTGTGGTCATTATGGGTGATCTGAAGGATGTGGTAGAGTCGGTGATGATCGAAAATTTAAACCCTTCGACCGAAATCGGAGATTTGTCGTGGATAAAACAGGGACGTGTGTCCTGGGACTGGGGTGGTGAAGATGCGCAGAATACGGTTGGTTTCGATACAGCGAAGCAATACATCGATATGGCATCGTACATGGGTTGGGAGTATTTCAATCTGGATGATGGCTGGGACAGCAGCCGGGCCGGTTATACGCTTCAGGACATTGTGAATTATGCCGCCGGCAAATCGGTGGGATTAATCGTGTGGACGCATCACAACCGTTTTCAGAACAATCGGCAGGACATATACAATAAACTGAAGGTTTGGAAAGATATGGGTGTAAAAGGCATCAAGGTGGATTTCTGGGAAGACGATGCGCAGGCAATGATACAAAAATACGATAAACTGATTGAAGTAGCCGCCGAACTGCAATTGTTGGTTAATTTGCATGGTTGCACCAAACCCTCCGGCATCCGTCGCCGCTGGCCGAATTTACTGACAAGCGAAGCGGTGTTGGGAGGCGAATTCTATATCGGAAACGATTCGCACATGGTGCATGCCCGTCACAATATCAGTCTGGTGATGACCCGCAATGTGATCGGGCCGATGGATTACACGCCCTGCGATTTCGGTAAAAAAGACGGGCGCATATTGCAGGTAACATCATGGAGTCATCAGCTGGCGCTCACCGTTGCCTACGAATCGGGATTGCAGTATCTTGTCGATCAGCCGCGTAACTACCGGCACCATATTGCCGAATCATTCCTCAGACATTTACCTGTGGCCTGGAACGAAACGAAATGCATTGAAGCCGAACCCGACAGGTTTGTGACCATTGCCAGGCGAAGCGGTTCCGATTGGTATGTGGCTTCGCTTTCCGACGAAAACCGTGATCTGAATCTGAATTTATCGTTCCTGATTCCGGGTGTTCAGTACAACGCTTATATCTATAAAGATGGAGATTGCATGTCGGAAATCAGTTTCGATTACAAAGCCGGTCTCACGACTCAGGAGCTATTGACCATTCCCGTTAAAAAGTCGGGTGGAGTAACCATTCATTTCTCAGAGCGGACTGATTATCCTAAACCGGCAGTTCAGAAATACGAAGCCGAAGTCAATTTTACTTTTGGCACCAAACCCACCGATCCCGATAAACTTTGTTCGGGGGAGAAATACGTAGCCGGCTTAGGCAAAAACAATACCCTGAAGTTCAATAATATTACTGTGCCGCAGGATGGTGAGTATGCCCTGACAGTGTATTACATGAGTCCCGAAGAAAGAACCGCTTATATCAGGCTAAACAATGCAACCGAACTGCTTTATTATCCCTTTGTGAATACCGGTGGCGAAACAGGCAGGTATTTAGCCTTCAAAACTTTTATTGTTATGCTGAAACAAGGCTCCAACATCATTGAATTCGGTAATAAACAGGCTTTCTGTCCCAATATCGACCGCATTACCATAAAAGCCCTGAACGACCATGAGGGTGAAACTTCTTATCGACCGTTAAGTTTAAAGGAAAATATACGCTGGAAGGTGAGGGGAAATGAGGTGTTGTTGAATTCGGTATTTAACGGAAACTATACTGTTTACAATATCAGGGGAAGCAAAGTGACGAATGGAAAATTCACCTTTGGTGAGAATGCCATACAACTGTCCGACAAAGGTTTTTATATCATCAACCTCAGTAGCGGAACCGAATCGTATTCATTTAAAGTTAAATTATAAGACATCATCATGTTCATGCAAAAATATAAAACCCTGTTGCTCGTGTGTGTTTTTCCGGTGTGTTATACTTCGGCACAACAGGCAATACTTGATTATAGCCTGATTGATTATCGGGGCACAAACGCCCTCACCGTTTCACCCTCCAACGAAACAGCGAAATACCTCACCGATAAAGATGCCCGGAGTACATACGAAATAAAAGGGTTTTCAGGAGAAGCTATATTTACGCTGGAAACAAAAGAACCGGTGATTATCAAAGCTTATTCCTTTGTTTCATCGGACGATGAAAGTGCCGATCCACGTACTTTCAAACTGGAATCGTCGGACAACGGCACCAGCTGGGCAAGGATAGGCACCAGTGTGTTCAGCCATAAATTTGAGGGACGATACCGGTTTTCACTTTTAGCCCACAGCAACAATGTGAAGGCAAGCCGTTATCACCGTGTGGTGGTTTCGGCAGTGAACGGAGGAAGTAATCTGAAAATTGCAGAATTGCAGCTGTTCGGCTATCCTGAATCGCCCGATGCTGATCTGACTCAGACAAAAACAGTAAATGTTGCTGCTAACTACCCCGGTACTTCGCCCAATGTGGTTTCGAACCTGTTGTCGAACGATTTAAATCAGGTTTACCGACAGGAGGGACAGAAAACCGCAAATATCATCTGTACTTTTGAATCACCGGTGGCTATCAGTGGCTATTCTTTAATTTCAGGTTCGGCCAACAATATCAGTTCACAGGTCCGCTCGTGGGAATTATTTGCTTCGGACGATGGTGACAACTGGAAATTATTGGATGTACGCAACAACAAAAGAGTACTGGCAACGAGCAATAACCAGCAGATTTACCGCATCGGTGCGGGTGATAAAAAATATGAATGGGGCGTTTATGCCGATTTTCTGCAGAATAAAATGATGGATATGTTCTGGCAAACCTACGGCACCGGCAAATACCTGACCCACTCGTACCATATCAATCCCGATTCGGTGAACCGCGGTTTCAATTACTGGTGGGTGGCGCATGTGATTGATGTGATGGCTGATGGATATGAGCGCACCAATGACAATGTATATCAGGAAAGGATGAAGAATATCTATAATGGTATGCTATCCTACGGCAGAAATACCTATGGTCGAAATGATTTATGGAATGGTTACTTCGACGATATGGAGTGGATGGGCCTGGCAAGTCAGCGGGCAGCAAAATGCTTCCTTCCGAACAGCATGTGGAATACCGCATTTAATAATGCCTCAGTACAATTATGGGGCTGGATAAAGAATGGATGGAACAGCAACAACGGGGGAGGTATACAATGGGTCGACAGCAAGCCCTCATCGAAAAACGCCTGTTCCAATGCTCCGGCCATCATTCTGGCAGCCCGGCTTTATAGTGCTACCGGCTCGCAGGAATACCTCGACTGGGCCAAACGTATTTTCGACTGGATGAATGCGAATCTGATTTTTGAAAGCACCGGACTGGTAAAGGATTCCTACGGAAACGAAGAACACAGCTGGACGCTGACCTACAATCAGGGTACCTGGATAGGAGCCTGTCTGGAATTGTATAAAATTACCAAAGAACAGAAATACTATGATATTGCCATGCGCACTGCCGACTATGTGGTGAACGATTATACGAAGTTTTCGCCCTACGGTATATTGTATAATAACGAAGGGGGAGGCGATGGAGGTTTGTTTAAGGGAATTTTCATGCGCTACCTGTCGCAATGGATTTTATCGGGCGAACTGGATGACGAAAGAGAGCAGCAATTCGTGGCTTATTTTATAGAAAACGGCAAGAGTATGTGGGAGTCGGCGGTATCGTACAACAACGGACTGGTGGGGAATAAATGGTACGAACGTCGCAGCGATATAACTTCAACCGACCGGAAAGGCAGTGGTTACGATGCTTCTATCCATCTGAGTGCGGTAATGCTTTTTGAATTGCTCGACGAATTGCAGCGTAAAGGTTTTATCACTGAAAATAATCTGCCTCCCACAGTTGCAGCCAATAAAGGAAAGGAGTACAAACATTACCGCCTGAACATTACGGCCAACAACGGCGGTAACAATATAGAACTGGCACGCTGGCAATTGTTCGACAGCCTGCCGGCCACTGCCGTGGAGGATGTCCATACCCGACAAAGCCCTGTGAAAATGTGGCATCAGTCCGGAAAAGTCATTCTTCAGAGAACAACCGATGAAGACATAAACTACAGCATCTTTCAGACAACCGGACAAATGGTACAGACAGGAAATCTGGTTTCCACGCAGGAGGTTCATCTGATGCCGGGAGTTTACATTCTTCGTCTGACAGATATGAGAAGCAATGTATGGTCATCAAAATTTATCATTGGAAATAAAAAATAATCATCAATCGGATTTAATACAAATCAAATAATCAAAGTTTAATTTAAAATTTATTATCATTATGAGAAAGTCAATTACTTTTAAATGGAAAATCACCATGGCATTGATGGGTTTATGCTCATTTGTTTCACTAAGTGCACAAACATTTCCGATGGAAATTGAAGCGGAAAGTGCCAATGTTTTTTATTACATGAACACTGATAACCGGGCGCTCTTTTCAGGTGGAAAAGGTATAGGAGGACGTGATTTATACGGAAGTTATGTTCGTTACAACATCAACGGGATTGTAGCTGCAGGAACTTATACGGTTACCATTCATTACGCATCGGCGCAAAACCGTCATATCTATTCAAAAGTAAACAATCAGTTCCCTGTAAAAGTAACCGCTCCCGACATGGGTTCGTGGGATAATCCTACCGGAACGGTAAGTTATCAGGTGTATTTTGATGCCGGGAATAATGTGCTCGAAATCGGCTCGTACAACCCGGGTGACATGGAACATTTACCGAATATCGATAAACTTTCCATCACTGAAAGTGCTGTTAAAATAGTTCGTCCGACCGATGCTTTTGTGGTGGCAGAAGAAGCCGAGAACTTCGACAGGGGAAATGCCGGTATTGCCAATGCTACCGCATTGTCGAACGGAAAACGTATTGATATCGACGGAATCAAATATGGCGAATTTGACATTACAGCTCCGCAGGCAGGGGAATACGAACTGATTACCTATTATGCCACTATGGATGGCCGTTCGTTTTATTTTAAAGTCAACGATGGCGCGCGTGTAGCTGTAGGAACTCCCGAAAATACCCAATCATGGGGTGATAGTCACCCGGATGCTTCAAAACCGGTGGCATACCGTATCCGCAGAAAAATAAACCTGATCGAAGGTGCCAATATTTTGACAATCGGGCATGACAACACAGGAGGATTTAATACTACCTTTGCACCAAATGTCGATAAATTTGAAATTGTAAAATACGGAACCTACGTGATTGACGAAGGAACAGGAATGGAAAATGCCGGCTCACAAAAAGTCAATATTTTCGCATCAGGCAATAAACTTATGATTCAAACCTCCGCTGCTGACAGCCGGTATATGGTGGTAAATCTTTTAGGGGAAACAATCACCACAGGCATATGTAAATCGAACACCACTGAATTTGTTTTACCAAACGGTATTTATATAGTGCGGGTTAATGATATTTCAGAAAAGGTAATTGTAAAATAAAAAAATCATTATATACCACATAAGTCACATTAGTAAACATCTGAGAATATGTTTTAATTCAATAGAAACTTATGTTGACTAATGTGACTAATGTGGTTAAATTTAAAAATCATATAAACGAATTGGAAATGAGAAAATATTTATTATTGTCGGGGATGTTACTTTTTATGGTAATGAATGTGCTTGCAGCTAAAACAATCGATCTGTTTTCACCAAATAATGAAATAAAGATTTCGATACATTTATCTGACAGGATTTACTATGATATCTCGTACAATAACGATATTTTGCTTAACAATTGCTATTTACAACTTAGATTGCAGGAGGAGACGCTGGGCAAAAATCCGGTATTAAGCAGAATGAAGCGTGAAAAAGTATCAGCAAACATCCAACCTGTCGTTCCGATGAAATTTTCGACGGTGAAAAATGAGTACAATAAACTCCTGCTCAATTTCAAAGGAGCTTATGCTGTAGAGTTCAGGGCATTTGACGATGGCGTTGCATATCGTGTCATTACTGACAAAGAAAAAGAGGTTGAAGTTGCCGGTGAAGATTTTGCCATCAATTTTCCCGGAGATTATCTGGCACACATGCAGCAACCTCATTCTTTCAAATCGGCTTATGAAGAAATATATACCCATGTTTCCACAAAAAACTTTGTGAACGAAGAGCGTAAGATGTGCCTGCTGCCTGTACTGATCGATACAAAAAAAGGCTATAAAATACTGATATCCGAATCGGATTTGTCGGACTACCCCTGTATGTTGCTGAAAGGTACTGCCGAAAACGGAATGTTATCGGTCTTCCCGAAAGTGCCCGTTAAATTTGCCGACGAGGGCGACAGAAGTGTGAAAATAGTGGAAGAAGCCGGTTATATTGCTAAAACAAGCGGGAAACGATCCTATCCGTGGCGGTATTTTGTGTTGGCAAAAAATGATGGTGATTTGATTGAGAATACCATGAGTCTGAAATTATCAGCTCCCTGCGAATTAAAAAATACCGGATGGATTGTTCCCGGCAAGGCAAGCTGGGAATGGTGGAACGATGCTTCACCTTACGGACCGGACGTGAATTTCGTTTCGGGATATAACCTCGATACCTATAAATATTATATTGATTTTGCATCGAAATATGGAATAGAGTACATCATCATGGACGAAGGCTGGGCTAAAAGCACACACAATCCATATGAGCCGAATCCTATGGTCGACGTTCATGAAATCATCCGTTACGGGAAAGAAAAGAATGTAGGCGTGGTGCTATGGCTAACGTGGCTCACCGTTGAGAAGAACTTCGATCTGTTTAAAACTTTCAACGAATGGGGAGTGAAAGGAGTAAAAATCGACTTTATGGATCGTAGCGATCAATGGATGGTGAATTATTACGAACGGGTGGCTAAGGAAGCCGCCAGATATAATTTACTGGTGAACTTTCACGGTTCATTTAAACCTGCCGGACTTGAATATAAATATCCTAATATTATCTCTTATGAAGGGGTACGCGGCATGGAACAAATGGGTGGATGTTATCCCGACAACAGTGTTTTCTTTCCCTTCATCCGCAATGCGGTCGGGACAATGGATTATACACCCGGTGCCATGTTCAGCATGCAGCCGGAGGTGTATACTGCCCGTCGGCCGAATTCGGGAAGCATCGGAACCCGTGCTTACCAGATGGCTTTGTTTGTGCTTTTCGAAAGTGGTATGCAAATGCTTGCCGATAATCCAACCCTGTATTACAACAATCACGAATGTACCGGATTTATTACCGGAGTTCCCGTTACCTGGGACGAAACCATCGCTCTTCAGGCAAAAGCAGGAGAATACGCAGTGGTTGCAAAACGTAAGGGCGACAAATGGTATATCGGAGGTATTACCAATGGTAAAGAAAAGGAAAGGGTGTTGGAATTAGACTTTTCATTCCTTCCTCAGGGAAAAGAATTTAATATGACTTATTTCGAAGATGGTATCAATGCCGGTCGCCAGGCCATGGATTACCGTAAAAAAAGCGCTGTTGTGAAATCCGGTGATAAAATTACCATCAGGATGTGCCGTAACGGAGGTTGGGTTGGTGCAATCAATTAAAATTAATCACATGAAAAGCAGTTTATCTATTTTATTAGCAACCGTATTGTTATTTCCCGCATGCGGAAATAGCCATTTGCCGGATTATAATTATGAAAGGTCGGAAATAACGCTAAAAGCCATATATGATAATTATGGAGTGAAAGGGGTGAACCTGTTTCGCGAAACATGGCCTTTCAATGATCAACATGAGGTAACTTATCTGGCACAACAGACCGAAAGCAGGAATGAGTATTCGTACCTGTGGCCCTTCTCAGGGAGTCTGTCGGCCTTAACAGCTCTGTATGAAGCAGGAGAGAACGAAACCTTCCTGAAACAACTGGAGGACAGGATACTTCCGGGACTTGAAATGTATTTCGATACAAAAAGAAGTCCGGGAGCTTATGCCTCTTATATCAATTCAGCACCCGCATCCGATCGTTTCTACGATGATAATATATGGCTCGGGATTGATTTTGTTGATTTGTATATGCTTACCAAAGATAAAAAGTACCTTGCCAAAGCCGAATTGATCTGGAAATTTATCGAAAGCGGAACGGATGAGCTTCTTGGCGGTGGAGTATACTGGTGCGAGCAGAAAAAAGAAAGTAAGAATACCTGTTCGAATGCTCCGGCAAGCGTGTTTGCCCTGAAATTGTATGAAGCCACAAAAGAACCCGGATATAAGGAAAAAGGGAAAGCACTTTACGATTGGACTAAAAATAATTTGCAGGATCCTGAGGACTATTTATATTATGACAATATTAAATTAAACGGGGAGATTGGGAGAGCGAAGTATGCCTATAACAGCGGGCAAATGCTTCAGGCCTCTGCTTTGCTATACCGGATTACAAAAGATACTCAATACCTTAATGAAGCCCGCAGGATAGCAAAATCGGGCTATAATCAGTTTTTCAACGGATTTCAGACCGAGGGCAGGGAATCGTTCAAACTCCTTAAAAAAGGAGATGTATGGTTCACAGCCGTTATGCTCAGGGGATTTGTAGAATTGTACACTCTTGATGGTAATGATGAGTACATCAATGCGTTTCGGAAAAATCTGGATTATGCATGGAAATATATGCGCGAAGAAAATGGTTTGTTCAACAGTGACTGGAGCGGACAAACCAAAGATGAATCAAAATGGCTGCTGACGCAGTTTGCCATGGTCGAAATGTATGCGCGATTATCAGTAATTAAATGATTGATGAGTTAAAGGATAAAAATTGATATACATAAATTTTTTGATGAGGAATTAACATATTTCTGCACACTTTTAACACAAAAGTGCCATAATTTAATACTCGGGAATTATTTTTATTCAAATATTTGTAGTTCCTTTGTGGCGATTTTTTGAGCTTTAAATTCAAAAAAAATATGAGTAATCTTTCTTTGTTTTTAGTTGTATTCCTCGCCGGTATTTTATTAGTTGTAGCCGGACTTGGAATGGCGATATTACTATCTCCAAAATCGTTCAACCCCCAAAAAGGCGAACCCTACGAATGTGGTATTCCTACTCACGGTACTTCGTGGATGCAGTTCAAAGCCGGTTATTATCTTTATGCCATTCTTTATCTGATGTTCGATGTGGAAGCAATATTTTTGTTTCCCTGGGCAACTATTGTGAGGGAACTTGGATTGCCGGGACTTAGCAGTATCCTGTTTTTCCTGCTTATTTTGTGGTTAGGGTTGGCATATGCATGGAGGAAAGGAGTGTTGGTATGGAAATGAAAAATATCAGTATCAAGGGTATTCCCAATGAGGAATTTAACGAAAACGAATACCTCGAAAATTATATAGAAGAGTTGAAAGCCAATGGCGTGAACATAGTATTGAGCAATCTGGACGACATGATCAACTGGGGACGTTCCAATTCCATCTGGCCTTTAATTTTTGCTACGAGTTGTTGTGGTATCGAATTTATGTCGGCTGCCGCTGCTCATCACGATATTGCCCGTTTTGGTATGGAAGTGACGCGTAACAGTCCGCGTCAGGCCGATTTGATGCTGGTGGCAGGGACTATTGTGCATAAAATGGCTCCCCTGCTGAAGCGTGTCTACGATCAGATGGCCGAACCGAAATATGTGTTGGCAATGGGAGGTTGTGCCATCTCCGGCGGACCGTTTGTCAATTCATACCATGTTGTGAATGGGGTCGACGAAATCATTCCGGTAGATGTGTATGTCCCCGGATGTCCCCCGCGCCCCGAAGCTTTGTTTTACGGATTATTGCAATTGCAACGCAAAATAAAGGTAGAAGAGTTTCTGAAACGACCGGGGAGAAAAAAGTCAAAAAAGTCTGAATGATCAATCCCAATACAATTTCCGTCAGATAAATGGAAAATATAAAACAAATCATCGTTGATTTACTCCCTGAAGCGGTATTCGAAGAAAAAGAAAAGCTCACAGTAATCGTCGAACCCACCGACCTGAGAAGGTTAATAAAGCTGCTCTACGATAATAAAGATTTACCGTTCGATTACCTTGTTTACCTCATTGGTATGGATTGGGGCGAAAAGCTGGGGGTAATTTACCTGCTTTCATCATCAACCGATACTTCGAAAGAAATTGTTATAAAAACGGGAACTGCCGATCGCGAAAATCCGCTGCTGTATACGGTTACCGATTTTTACGAGACTGCCCACCTGAACGAGCGGGAGGTGTATGCCATGTACGGCATCCGTTTCATCAATAATCCCGATATGCGCCGTTTCCTGCTCAACGATGACTGGGTGGGTTTCCCCATGCGCAAGGATTATGACGGCGATCCTGCCATCAATCCTGTATCGGTGGTAAGTAAGGACATTATCGATAAAGCCCCGAGGATCATGGAAACGCCCGAGGGATTAAAAGAAGAAATTGTCAATGTATTTGAGCCGGACGATTATCTGATCAATATTGGTCCGCAGCATCCTTCTACGCACGGGGTAATGCATTTCCGCACGGCGCTCAATGGTGAGGTGGTTAAGAAAATTGATATTCACAGTGGTTATATCCACCGGGGTATTGAGAAACTAAGCGAAAGTCTTATGTATCCTCAGATACTGCATTTTACCGATCGGTTGGATTATCTTTCGGCCAATATAAATCGTCATGCACTGTGTATGTGTGTGGAGAAAGCTGCCGGCATCGAAGTGCCTTTGCGCGCTCAGTATATCCGTACCATTATGGACGAACTGAACCGTATGAGTTCGCACCTGCTGGCCTGGTCGGCGCAAACCAACGACCTGGGAGCTACTACAGCCTTTATATACGGTATGCGCGAACGCGAGATTATTCTCGATATTTTCGATAAAACCTGTGGCGGGCGACTCATTATCAATCAAAATGTGATTGGCGGGGTGATGTTCGATATTTATGCTGATTTTCAAAAAGACGTAAAAGCATTTATCCCTTACATGCGTGAGAAACTGAAAGAGTATGATCGCTTTTTTTCTCACAACGTGATTGCGCTTGGCCGTATGGTGAAAATCGGTGTACTTTCGAGACAGGATGCTATCAGCTATGGCGTTACAGGTCCTGCCGGCCGTGCTTCGGGATGGGCTTGTGATGTGCGTAAATATCAGCCTTACGCACTTTACGATCAGGTAGAATTCAAAGAAATTATACGTAATGAAAGCGATTCGTATGCCAGGTATCTCAACCGTCTGGATGAAATTGAAGAATCGCTCAAAATTATAGAACAATTGATAGATAACATTCCCGAAGGAGAACATCTGGCGAAAACGAAAGCCATCATCAGGCTTCCCGAAGGAGAATACTATCAGGGTGTTGAGGCAGGGAAAGGTTTATTCGGCGTATATATCGAAAGCAGGGGAGATAAAACCCCTTACCGCCTGAAATTCCGTTCGCCCTCGTTGTCGCTGGTTTCGGTGATGCCGCTCATTTGTAAAAATGAAAAGATATCCGACTTTATAGGTATAGGTGGGTCGATGGATTATGTTATACCTGACATTGACCGCTAAACTTAAATTTACTTATATGCCTTATATGGTTATATTTAAATAATATTTTTCGTAGCTTATTTTTAATTAGTGAAATTCGTATTCAGAATATGCTGTTAGATTATTCTCAACCTTTGGAATTTACGAAGCTGACCCGGTGGATCAACACTTTTTTGACTGAGAACCTGTCCTCATTCTGGGCAATCTTTGTTGAGCTGGTGATTGTGGGATTGTTGCTGTTGGCTTTTTATGCGGTACTCGCCATGATTTTGATTTATGTGGAACGTAAAATTACCGCATTTTTTCAGGCGCGCATCGGACCTAACAGGGTAGGGAAGTACGGTATCCTGCAATCGGTGGCCGATGTGCTGAAAATTCTGATTAAAGAGATTATCCACATTAACAGGGTGGATAAATTCCTTTTTTATGCGGCTCCGTTTTTCATGATTGTGGCTTCGATGCTTACTTTTGGAGCTATTCCCTTCGGAAAAGACTTATACTCGATAGATTTCAATATTGGTGTGTTTTATGTAACTGCTGTTTCGTCCTTAGGAATTATCGGGGTGTTGTTGGCAGGATGGTCGAGTAATAATAAGTATTCGATGATCGGCGCCATGCGAAGTGGTGCTCAGTTTGTGAGTTACGAGTTGTCGGCCGGTTTTGCCCTCATGACCATGGTGGTGCTTTCAGGTACCATGCAGTTCAGCGAGATGATTGAAAGTCAGCGCTACTGCTGGAATATCTTCAATGGTCATATCGCTTCGCTGGTGGCATTTGTTATTTATCTTATCTCAGGTCATGCCGAAACCAACCGCGGACCGTTCGACTTACCCGAAGCGGAATCGGAACTTACTGCCGGTTATCATACTGAATACTCAGGTTTGCAGTTCGGGTTTTTCTATCTGGCTGAATATCTTAATATGTTTATCATAGCGGCCATTGCCACCACCGTATTCTTAGGTGGATGGATGCCTTTTCAGGTAAGTGGTTGGGATGGTTTTAATCAGTTGATGTGGTATATCCCTTCGTATGTATGGTTCTTTGCCAAAACGGGATTGCTGATTTTCTTCAGCTTATGGGTGCGCTGGTCATTCCCGCGTCTGCGTATCGACCAGTTGCTCAATCTGGAATGGAAATACCTCTTACCTATTAATATGGTAAATATTCTGTTGATGGTGCTGCTGGTGCTTGCCGGGTGGACGTTGACTGATATTTTTTAATGAATTGAATAACAATTTATGCTTTTGAAATGAGAAGAACATTTTTACAATATATAACCGGTATATTTACAGGAATCAGATCGCTGATGTCGGGCATGGGGGTTACCTGGAAGGAACTGTGGACAAAAAAGGTTACTCAGCAATATCCTGAAAACAGAGCCACGCTGGAGATATCGGAACGTTTTCGTGCTGAACTGACTATGCCGCACGACGAAAACAACGAGCATGCCTGTACGGCTTGCGGTATCTGTGAGATGAATTGTCCGAACGGTACCATACAGGTGATATCAAAAATTACCGAAACAGAGGATGGTAAGAAGAAAAAAGAACTTGAAAGATATGTTTTTGATCTGGGTATGTGTACTTTCTGCAACCTCTGCGTCATTACCTGTCCTTCGGATGCCATCAAATTTTCCAATCAGTTTGAAAATGCAACTTTTACACGCAATAAATTAGTGAAACAACTGAATCGCGAAGGATCGAAGCTGAGGGCGAAAAAACCTGCTGCTCCGAAAACCGATTAGTAATTTAACCATATAAGTCATATAAGTAACATATAAGCTGAGTGTTTTAATTAAATTCAAAGCATTTGCCTTATTTGCACTACAAAATAAAAACTTATATGTCACTTATATGACTTATATGGTTAAATAGTAATTTTTTTTCATTGTAAGAAATACCAAATTATGGCACAACAAATTATATTTTACATTCTGGCATTGATCATCGCCGTGTTTTCAATCATGGCAGTTACATCGAAGCGACTGATTCGTTCGGCGACTTACCTGTTGTTTGTATTGCTGGCAACAGCAGGTCTGTTCCTGATCATGGGTTATCACTATCTTTTTGCAGTGCAAACCACTGTGTATGCAGGAGGAATCATGGTATTGTATATTTTTGCGGTATTGCTGACTCAGAAACCGGGCGAGAAGATTACTCCGGAACCGCTGAAACAGCGTGTGCTGGCTATTGTGTTATCGGTGGTTGGATTTTTATTTTGCGGTTATATCATTGCCAATAATTTCAACAGGATTTACACTTATGTGGCGCTGGATGAAATGAATACGAAATTTGTTGGACAAACCCTTATGGGAACCGGAAAATTTCAGTATTTGTTGCCTTTTGAGGTTATCAGTGTTTTGTTACTTGCCTGTATCGTGGGTGCGATAATGATAGCGCGTAAACGCTCATAAAACTTATTCGTTATTTATTCATTTTTAGATAAAAAAATGGCTGATTTAATTACCAATTTCTTTTCGGGTCCCATCCCCATGGAAGCTTACCTCGTTATAAGCCTGATCATGTTCTTTGCAGGGGTTTATGGCTTTTTATCCCGTAAAAATCTGTTGATGATCCTTATTTCGGTAGAATTAATTTTGAATGCTACTGATATCAACTTTGTGGTTTTCAACCGGTATCTGTATCCCGGTCAACTCGAAGGTTTCTTTTTTGCTTTGTTCACCATAGCCATTTCGGCTTGCGAAACGGCCGTTGCCATAGCGATTGTGATCAATATCTATCGTAATCTCAACAATGTGGAAGTTGACAGTTTAAATGAGCTGAAAGAAGAATCAACCGAACAACCCGAATCCTGATAAATAAAGAATTATGCAATATACCTTGTTAATTTTATTGTTGCCTTTGCTGAGTTTCGTGGTACTTGGCCTGGTCGATTCGAAATGGAAAGCCCGTGTTGCCGGGACAGTGGGAACGGCTGTGCTGTCGATCGTAACTTTACTATCCTATTATACCGCATGGACTTATTTCACTACGGCAAATGTCGGTGGCGCATATGAGAAGATCATTGCCTTTCAGACTACCTGGGTGCGTTTCACCGAACACCTGCAAATTGATTTGGGTATTCTGCTCGACCCTATTTCGGTAATGATGCTGGTGGTTATCTCCACCGTTTCGCTGATGGTGCATATCTACAGTCTCGGTTACATGAAAGGCGAAAAGGGATTTGAACGCTATTATGCATTCCTGTCGCTCTTTACCTTTTCCATGCTCGGACTGGTGGTAGCTACCAATATCTTTCAGATGTATATTTTTTGGGAGCTGGTAGGGGTATCATCTTATTTACTCATCGGATTTTACTATACCAAACCCGAAGCGGTGGCAGCTTCAAAAAAGGCTTTTATCGTCACCCGCTTTGCCGATCTTGGTTTCCTCATAGGTATTCTGGTACTTTCATTCTATACTAAAACTTTCGATTTTGGTGCGCTGACTTCCGGTGATGCGGGTGTTTTTGCCTCAACAGCCGGTGTTTCCTTTATGGGGATTTCAGTATTAAGTTGGGCTTTGGCACTGATCTTTATCGGGGGTGCCGGTAAATCGGCCATGTTCCCGCTG
>JAYFPP010000039.1:0-2943 GCA_034927635.1 Paludibacter sp. | reverse complement strand
CTTCGGCCGACAAAGCCACTGTTTCGTCCCACACCGTTGGAATTTTGGCAATAAAACCGGTACATAAAGGTTCTTTCATGTAATTGGTGGGATTATCGCAAAGCATGTTGAGCGGCGATTCAAAGATAACATACTGTGCCAGCTGACGACAGCGGGTACCCGGACTCATCGGTTCGGTATAAACCGGCCGGAAATTCTTTTTGATGGCATTGCGCATGGCTCCCTGGGTGTAATCCACCGGACCGGCAAACATACGGATGAAGGGGAAAGTCACATCGTACAGCACCTGATTCTCTTCCGACCACTTCATTTGTTCCAGACCGAAAACTCCTTCATTATTCACCACATTGGGATAGGTGCGTTGTAAACCGGTCGGCTTGTACATGCCGTGAAAATCGGCCATCATCCCGTAGCGGGCACAGGTTTCAGCGGCTTTATAGATAAAGTTGGTCATGAGCTGATCATCCCTGTCCATAAAATCTATTTTGAACCCTTTCACTCCCATTTGCTGATAGTGACGGCAGATATTTTCCATGTCGCGGGCAAAAGCATAATAGCCTGCCCACAAAATAATGCCGACTCCTTTATCAGCTCCATATTTCACAATTTCAGGCAGATTGATCTCTGGAACCACCTGCATCAAATCCGCTTTTTTATTGACAGCCCATCCTTCGTCGAGAATCACATATTCGATGCCCTCTCTGGCAGCAAAGTCAATATAGTATTTATACGTTTCATTATTTATTCCGGCTTCAAAGTCCACACCGCTGATGTTCCATGCGTTCCACCAGTCCCACGCTACCTTGCCGGGTTTTATCCACGAGATATCCTTCACCCTCGACGGGTCCGCCAGTTTGTACACCAGATCGCTGGTAAGTATTTCCGTATCTTTCTGAGAGATACCGAAGACACGCCATGGAAAACTGCGCGGACCGTCAACTTTAGCAATAAAATTCTCCCGTTCAGGAACCAGCATCTGCAACATGTTATGACCGCCCTGTTCTTCTTTCTTCGGATATAAAGCATGTACTCCGGTCAGATTGATTTTTCCTTCGGGATGATTGAGGTACATGCCCGGATAATTTTCGAGATTGGCTTCAGTAATGAGCAGCTTTCGGCCTTGCTCCAGTTCCACCATCAAAGGCAAAAACAGCAGGGAATCAACATCAAATTCAGATATCGGGGCATGGGTATAAACATTTTCGAAAGAATTGAAGAACTGCTTTTCAAAAGCGACGCTCTTTCCTTTTTCCCTCGGACGTACATAAGGTGCATAAATCGAAAGATCTTTTGCAAAATTATAAGAAGCCTTTTCTGAAGCAATAACACAGGATGCCTTGCGGAGCGATTCGAAACGATACGCTACACCATCGTTATAGGCACGAAACACTACAGCAAAATCACCGAAAAGCAGTTTCAGCTGATTGTATTCTTCCTGTACCGAAGCCTTCTTGTAGAAAGGTGAAGAAACGGTATTTTTCACTGAGGAAGTCTCAGCTTTCTTTACTTTGTCGCCTATACCCCACTGCTCACCATTCGTCAGGTTCATAGCAATTTCAGAAGGTGCAAGCACTGCTCCTTTTGCATCATACACTGCAAATGAAAGTGAGGCTTCATTGGTTACTTCAATTTTCAGCCCCTTATCTGGTGATTGTAGTAAATAAGGTTTATTTTTAGCGGATGTCGTTGTTGCCAGCAGCGACAACATAACAATTAATAATGATAAGGTGTGTTTTTTCATGATATTATAGATTAATGAGTAATTAATTAAAAACTATATAGCTTATATGATTACATTCCTACAGCCTCTTAATCAAACAACTGCGGTTCACCCGACTTTCTTTTTCTCCTGAAACTGATACCTTTGCTATTCACCAGATAAATCCCGGTCAGCACCACCAACGCTCCCACAATTTCATTCAAGGTCAGCAACTCTCCAAGCACCGGCACTGAGAAGATGGCGGTAAAAACCGTCTGACTCAACAAGCTAACCGATGCCAGGGTTGGAGAAATATGTCCCAGTGCCTGATTAATGGTTAACCAGCCGACAACCTGCGGCACCAACCCAAGGGCAATCAAAGCCAGCCAGCTTTTTGTTTCGTAGCCACCCATTTCTACTCCCGACAACAGACTAATAATCCCCAATGTAATGGTGCTTACAATCATGGAGATGGCCGTAAAGGAAAAAGTATCGAGGGTCGACCGGCCTTTACGTACCGTCAGCAGATAAGCTCCGTAAAACATACTGGCAACAATGGCCAGCATATTTCCAAGGTTCAGGCCCGTATCAAAAATCTGATCGCTCCCCACTATCACAACCACTCCGGCAATTGCAATAAAGGTTCCTATCCAAAAGATCTTCCCGGGTTTTTCTTTCATAAAGAAAAGCGCGCCCAGTCCGACCCAAATGGGTGCGAGATTGGCCAGCAAAGTGGAGATAGATGCCTTGGAAAGCATGATGGAAGTATTCCAAAGTGCGATATCCGAAGCAAACAAGACACCGCATATTACAGCGATTTTCACACCATGCAGGTCTTTAATCGGTTTTTTATAATATAGCCATACAGGAATTATAGCTATTGTTCCGAAGAACAAACGGTAAAATCCGGAAGCTATACCACTTACATCCGCAATCTTAACAAATATTGCCGACCAGGAAATACAAAAGATGCCGATAAACAGCAGCACATAATTTTTTATAACTCCACCTTTTTCTATCATGAAAGCCTTTCCGCGCTGAATTTAAACCCTATGGCCACCCATCGTGGCCTTTATTTTGAACTCGTCGCGCAAAAATACTGCTTTTCTCCGAATAAAGAATTATTTTGCTTTCGGCTTATCCATTACCGCCCCTAAATCTCCCTGCGATTTCATCCAGCCAACCAGCTCTTTCTTCATTCTTGCTATATCCCCGGCATATTCGGGTTGATCGATCAGGTTCTT
>JAYFPP010000162.1:0-18330 GCA_034927635.1 Paludibacter sp. | reverse complement strand
AAAGGATGTCAGCCTGAAGAAATAGGCATAAAACTGACGGAAAGATATCTGCGTACTCCACATTCCGACTGGGGCCGTATCGACACGAAACGCAAAGCTTCTTTTATAACTTATCCCGACGTGTGTGCCTGGCTGGGAGCGCTGTGGTTCACTCAGGGCATCAAAAACGATGCATTATACAATCAGTTGGTCGACCGGTTTGAACCTCTTTTCACTACTGAAAAGAATTTATTACCTGATCTGCGTCCGAAGCCCCATAATGTGGTCGATTGGTATGTTTTTGGTGCCGTGCCCTTCGAAATTTATAAAAGAAATAAAGATCCGAAATACTTAGAACTGGGACTGAAATATGCTGATGGACAATGGATATTGCCGGCTGATCCCAGGGGTGACGAAGAAAAATGGCATAACAAGGGCTACTCATGGCAAACCCGCCTGTGGATCGATGATATGTTTATGATTACTGCCGTACAGGCACAGGCATATTTAGTCACCGGCGATGAGAAATATATGCACCGTATTTCAGAGGAAATGGTGTTGTATCTTGACAGTATACAACGTCCTAACGGATTATTTTATCACGCTCCCAATGCTCCTTTCTTCTGGGGACGCGGTAATGGTTGGATGGCTGTTGGGATGGCTGAGATGCTGAGGACTATGCCCAAAAACGACCCAAACAGAGGTCGAATTGAAAAAGCATATAAACAAATGATGGAAACGCTGCTGCGTTATCAGGACTACGACGGGATGTGGCACCAGATCATCAACGATCCCAACTCATGGAAGGAGAGTTCGTCGACTGCCATGTTCACTTATGCTATGATTGTTGGCGTTAAAAACGGTTGGCTCGACAAAAAGGAGTATGGCAGTGCTGCCCGTAAAGCATGGCTTACCTTACTGACATATCTCGATGAAGACTACAATGTAAGAAATGTATGTGAAGGTACAGGGACTAAAAACGATTATCAGCATTATCTTAACCGCCAGCGACTGACCGGAGATTTGCACGGACAGGCTCCGCTACTCTGGTGTGCTTACGCGTTGACCACTAATGTTAATAAACGGAAATGAAAAGGTATCTATTATTCTTACTGATGGCACTGTTTTCCTCTACCGGATTCATCCTGCCGGGATGCAACAACGAAGTTGTTATCCCCGATGATCCCGATGGTGAGGAAAAACCAGATACTATCAGTTATAATCTCAATGTTTTTCCCGAAGGATCTGAACCGGAAGTGATAGGAAAGCAACTTGTCCGCCGGTTCATACAGGTACCCTATTCCTTCTGGGGGAATATCAATTCACAAAATACTCCCGACCACGTCACCTACCCTGACGTATGTGCCTGGTTAGGAGCACTGTGGTTTGCCGATAAAGTCGGTGATGAAGAGCTGTATAATGGCCTGGTCGGAAAATTCGAACCTTTGTTCACCACCGACAAGGCTATGCAACCCAGCTTACGTCCGTCAGCTGCCAATATCGTCGATTATTATGTCTTCGGAGCTGTCCCTCTGGAAATATACAGAAAGAAAAAGGAGGCAAAATACCTGGAACTGGGTATGAAATATGCAGATGGACAATGGACATTACCGACAAATGCCACTCAAACACAGACCGACTGGCACAAGGATGGATTCTCATGGCAGACCCGCCTTTGGATCGACGACATGTTTATGATCACGGCACTGCAGGCAAGGGCCTATTATGCCACCAATGACACTAAATACATGGACCGCACTGCCCGCGAGATGGTTTTGTATCTCGACAGGATACAGAACAGCAACGGACTGTTCTATCATGCCCCCAATGCCCCGTTTTACTGGGCCCGTGGCGACGGATGGATGGCAGTAGGCATGGCTGAGGTGCTCAAAATGTTACCCGATAACCATCACGACAAGCCGAGAATAAAAGCCGCTTACCTGAAAATGATGGAAACCCTCGCGCGGTTTCAGTTGAGCAACGGTATGTGGGCACAGCTTATCGACAACCTGTCGGCATGGCCCGAATCTTCCGGTAGTGCCATGTTCACTTATGCGATGATTACCGGAGTGAAAGAGGGTTGGCTTGAAGAGAAAAAATACGGTACCGTTGCCCGCAAAGGCTGGCTTGCGCTTCTAACCTATCTCACCGACGATTACGATCTCAGGGAAGTGTGTGAAGGTACAGGCGCTAAAAACGATTACCAGTATTACATCAACCGCCGCAGATGGGTAGGCGACCTGCACGGTCAGGCGGCACTCATGTGGTGTGCTAACGCTCTGAGCACTCCGGCTGATAGTATAAATTAATTACTGAATTTCTATTTATAACTTTAAATAATACAAAAAATGTATGGGAAATATTCATGAAAAAAACGTCCGGTTATTCAGGAGTAACAAAGTGTTGTGTATAATAATACTCACAACTTTGTTCCACCTGTCAGCTATGTTTACTGCATATGCGCAAACTAATACCGCACAAAAGGAAAAAATTCGTGTTACAGGTATAGTAACCGATACTGACGGGCAACCGTTGATGGGAGCTACGGTGAAGATTCTGAATTCGAGTTCGGGAACCATTACCAATATCGACGGGCTCTATGTGATTGATGTTCGTGAAAGCGATATTTTATCGTTCAGCTACGTCGGTTATCTCAAACAGGACATTGCTGTTCGCGGCCACAACAAGTTAAACGTATCACTTCAACAGGACTCGCAGATGTTCGAGGACGTTGTGGTGGTAGGTTACGGCAAACAAAAACGAGGTGGCGTGGTGAGCTCGGTAAGTACTGTTACTTCGAAGGAACTAGTGGCTCCCACCAGCAATCTTACAAATAATCTGGCCGGTCAGCTGGCCGGATTGATTAGTATCCAGCGCTCGGCCGAACCCGGCAGGGACGACGCTGAATTCTGGATTCGTGGTATCAGCACCTTCAAGGGAGGAACCACTCCCCTCGTTTTGGTAGATGGTATCCCCCGCGAAATAAGCAATATTGAACCCGATGAAATTGAGAGCTTCTCGTTGCTTAAAGATGCAGCCGCAACAGCCGTGTATGGTGCTGAGGGTGCTAACGGGGTCATTCTGGTAACGACCAAACGTGGCACTTTATCAAAGCCGAAGATATCTTTCCGTGCCGAATCATCCTATGCCACACCGCAACATCTGCCCGATTTTGTTGATTCGTGGCAATACATCGAACTTGCTAATGAGGCAGCTTATAACGACGGACAAGATCCTTATAAACTACCATCGGAAGTTGAGTTGTATAAAACCGGGGCCGATAAAGACCTATACCCTAACACTAACTGGATGAACGAACTGATCGATAAATCGGTAAAAAACCAGCGTTATACCCTTAATTTCCGGGGAGGTGCCGAGAATGCCAAGTATTTCGTATCAATGGCATATCTGCATCAGGATGGGGTGTTCAAAGATAATCCTATGGGAAAATATGACAGTAACTTTGGATACGACAGATACAATCTGCGTAGTAATATCGACCTGAAAGTAAGCAAAACAACCAATTTAAACATCGATCTGGCAGGTCAGTACATCAACAGACTCACAGCCAACCGTTCGGCCGACGAAGTTTTTGCTTACATGCTACACACACCTTCTCACCTGTTTCCTGCGATTTATAGTGACGGCACCCTGTCGACCTATACCAAACAAAGTGATGGTAACAACCGCAACCCTTTTAATATGTTGTACAATCAGGGTTATCGTAAGGAATACGGCACCCGGATACAATCCAATCTTGGATTGTCGCAGGATCTGACCTTTATTACTCCCGGGCTGAATGCCAACGCAAAACTAGGCTTTGACTACGATGGTAATTCGGCAACTTTACGCAACTATTGGCCGAGTCTATACAATGCTACGGGGCGCGATGCGGAAGGAAACCTTGTTTTTACTACTTCTGTTTCAGGATCACCTGAACTGATCGATCCTGAGTTTACTTCATCCGATTCTTATCGTAAGATCTACATTGAAGGTTCGCTAAATTACTTGCGGATTTTCGACAGGCATACGGTAGGTGGTATGTTGCTTTACATGCAGAAGGAGAATCAAACGAGCAGTGTGGTACTTCCCTACCGCAAACAAGGGCTTGTAGGACGCGTTACCTATTCATTTGATGATCGTTATTTCTTCGAAGGTAACTTCGGTTATACCGGAAGTGAAACATTTGCCAAAGGACAAAGTTTTGGTTTCTTCCCTGCAGTGGGATTAAGTTATTATATCTCCAATGAAAGTTTTTATCCCTCAGCATTGAGAAGTGTAATGAACAGTGCAAAGATAAGACTTTCGATGGGTAGAGCCGGGAATGATGATACCGGAAGTGCCCGTTTCCTCTATAGACCTACCTTCTCCACCACCGGATATAACTTCAATCAGGGGATTGGCACTTCGGGTGCAACCAACGGACTTGGAGCCGGTATTTTCGATCAGCGCTTCGAGAACAGTACTATCCACTGGGAAATTGAAACCAAACGTAATATAGGACTCGATATGGCTTTCTTCAAACACGCCATTGATATTACGGTCGACTATTTCAACAATCTGCGCACCGACATTTTACTGGAACGCAACACCATCCCCAGTACAGCAGGATTTCATGCTAAGCCTTGGGAAAATCATGGCAAGGTTAAAAACTGGGGGATCGACGGAAGTTTAAATGCACGTCATAATTTCGGTGATTTCAAAGTAAGTGCCAGAGGTACTTTCACCTTTGCCCGCAATAAGATACTCGAATACGACGAATTGCCCCAGGAATACTGGTGGCAGGAAGTTACCGGCACCCGCGTAGGCGAACGCCAGGTGTATATTGCTGAACGACTCTATACCGAAGACGACTTTATCAGTACCCAGAACCCCAACGGCACCTACTCTTACGAGTTAAAACCGGGACTTCCGGCAGTAGCGCTGGGTGGTATTATCGGCCCTGGCGACATCAAATATTCCGACCTGAATAACGACGGAATTATCGACAGCAAGGACAAGAAAAGAGGCGTAGGTCATCCCTATAACCCTGAAATAAATTATGGTTTGGGATTGAATTTCGAATATAAGGGATTTTATGTCAGCACCTTCTTCCAGGGAACTGCCAACACCTCCATCTTACTAAGTGAAGGGAACAATACTTTCTGGCCTTTCAACTGGGGAATTGAAAAATCAAACTACCGTACTGATTTTCTCAATCGATGGACGGCAGACAACCCCAGTCAGGATGTGCTGATGCCCCGTCTGCACGTAGGTTACGCGAACAACATCAACAAAGAAGCAAGTACATGGTGGTTGAAAAATGGTAATTTCCTTCGTTTCAAGAATTTGGAACTGGGTTATAATTTCCCTAAAAAAATCTCTCAGAAAGCAGGATTCGATATGGCCAGAATTTATTTACTGGGATATAACCTGCATGTATGGGATCATCTGAAATTATGGGATCCTGAAATGGGGAACCAAAACAAAGGAAACAGTTATCCAATGTCACGTACATTTACCTTAGGTCTTGAACTAAATTTCTAAATATAATACAATATGAAATCTATTAGTATAAAAATATTTGTAATCATTTTCCTCTTCGGATTCTTATCTTCATGCAACTTTTTGGATGTATCCGACGAACTGGCAGGGGGAATCACCGACATATCACAGGTATTCAACAATGTGGATCGGACAAAAAAATGGTATTCACAGGTTTATGATAATGTTCCCGATTATTCGAGAATGTGGGCAACACCCGGAATGGGGAATATCTGGTCGTTCTATACCGACGAACTTTATTCCAGAATAGCCAATAATTCAGGAAAATACACTGAATGGAATTCATCCAACACTACTTCTGAACGCTGGTATTCGCTCTACGAAAGCATCCGTCAGGCCAATATCTTTCTCGAAAGAGCCAAACCTATTACCGACGAGGGCGGTCCCGATGCCGACAGACTAACTGAACCGGAGGTGGAGCGCTACAAAGCAAATGTACGTTTCATGAGAGCCGCCTACTACTTTTATTTAATGGAACTATACGGTCCTGTGCCCATTATTACCCAATCGCTTACACTGAGCGACGAACTGGATTTGCCACGTAATTCACTCGACGAAGTTATCAACTTTATTGATACCGAATTGCTTGAAACCATGGCAGGTATGGAACAGGAGCCTTATCATACCAACGAAAGCTACAGGGCTGTTCCTACCAAAGGTACCGCGCTGGCATTGCGGGCAAAACTGTGGGTGTATGCAGCAAGTCCGTTGTACAACGGAGGTTTTCAGGAAGCTCTTCAGTTAACAAACAAAGATGGCAAAAGGCTTTTCCCGGATTATGATGCCAGTAAACTGCAAAAGGCAGTTGATGCCTGTAAGGATTTCATCAACTATGCCGAAGAAGGCAATCGCTATGAACTGTATAAGAATCAGGGAGCTTTCAATCCTGCATTGTCAGTATACGAAGTCTTCCAGGAATACAATCGCGAAATTATTTGGGCAACCGCTAAAACTCAGTGGGGAACCTTAGGCGACCAGAACTTCGAAACTATGACAACTCCCCGCAGTGAACCTCTCGGATTAGGAGGCATACATGTATTACAGGAACTTGTCGATGAGTTCTACATGGCCGATGGTTATCCTATCAAAGCAACTTCATTCCTGCCCAAGTCGCCCAACTACGATGCAAGCGAGTCGACATTCGGAACCTATGATGGCAAAGAGGTATCGAATATGTATATCGGAAGGGAACCCCGTTTTTACAATACCATCACGTTCACAGGAAAAAAATGGCAAATCAGCGGTAAGGAAGTACAGTTTTACTACGGAGGTAATGCCGATAAGTCGGTACCCGACGGGGCGCCTATTACAGGTTACCTGCTCTTCAAAAGGTTAAACCGCAACATACACGGCAACACTCCGGGTGTGAAATCTAAATTCCGTCCTTCCATTATCTTCCGCCTTGCCGATTTTTATTTGCTTTACGCCGAAGCGCTCAACGAAGTGGATCCGGGCAATGCCGACGTACTTAAATATGTAAACCTTGTACGCGAGCGTGCCGGTTTACCTAAACTGGAGGTACTCAACCCTGCCATTGCGGGGGACAAAGATCTGCAGCGTGAAGCCATTCGGCGCGAACGACGCATTGAACTTGCTACCGAAGGCCAACGCTATTTCGACGTTCGTCGCTGGATGATCGCCGAAAACGAACCGGGCAATGGTGGTCAGGGTGGCGATTTTACCGGTATGAATCCCGATGGAAATAAAATTACTTTCCATACCCGTAAAAAAGTTCATACCCGTAGCTTCAAACGTAAGAACTACTTCTTCCCAATCTCGCTCACTGACATGCAGCGGAGTAAAGTACTTGTACAAAACCCCGGATGGTAAATAACAATCATTTAAAAAGTTCAAATATGTATCTTATGAAAAAATATAAATTCAATATTTTTACCGTCATGCTCCTGCTTTCGGGATTACTGATGACGGGGTGTGATGATAATATGCCTGTAGTTAAGGAGGTAGCCGTAGCAAGTATCTCTTTGAAGGAAGAACTCATAGGAGGTCTGACGATTAAAACAGGAGAAACTGCCGACATCTCGTGGAAAGTAAACGTTTTGCCCGAAAATGCCACCGACAGAGCTGAAAGTTATTACTCCTCCGATCCTGAAGTGGCCACTGTCAATGCCAAGGGAAAGATAAGCGCTAACAAAGAAGGAACCTGCGATATCACCATTGCCGTGGGAGGCAAAAGCATCACTTTTGTGCTGCAGGTTGTCGATAAAATCATTGTTCCGGCTACCGAAATAACTTTGAGTATAACCACCCTGGATTTGATGGTGGATAACGAATTCAATCTGATTCCCCAGATAAGGACCGTACCCCTCGAAGCTAACGATGGTTTTGTATTCACATCCTCTGCTCCCGGAGTCGTTTCGGTCAGCGAAGATGGCCTGCTCCGCGGTGTTGCTAACGGCACTGCCGATATTACTGTTGCTTCCAAAAAAGATGTTTCGATAAAAGCTGTACTAACGGTAACCGTGACAACCTTCAGTGGCGACTACCCTCGTTCGGGCTGGAGCATGACTGCCTCACACGAACTTTTCAAAACAGCTACCGATGATGAGAAAAATTCATTATCCTCAGCACTCGACGGCGACGTGGCCACTAACTTCTGTCTGGTACGACCGGGAAAAAAATACGGTACTGCCCCGTCTGTTGAAGTTACATCAGGCGAAGCCATCTATTTCATTGTGGATATGCAGAAACAACAAGCAGTAAATTATTTCAGAATTCGTCACCGGAACACCACTCAGGCATTTGTCAGATGGTATAGTTTCGATGAGATTTCAGGAAGTAACGATGGCGTTAATTTTGAACCCATTGCCAGCAATGTTGTTGTTACCGATGCCGCCGTGGCTGCACAGCAGGAATCTCCGAACATCTCGTTTCCTAAATCTACTTATCGCTATATTAAGTTTTATGCTCAGAGCGCTAACTGTTTCTATCAGTCGTCTTATTCCTCACAGGGATCTTCAGTACAGATTCAGGAATTGTACCTGGGAGTGAATCCTTAATAATTTAATTATGGGGCTGTTTCAGAAGTCCGGATCATCAGCTTATAAACTGATAGTTTCACTTCTGATACAGCCCCATTTTACATAACCACAAAGTTCTAATCATGAAAAAATTTTACTTTATTCTCGTATTAACCCTGTCAGTCAGCAGTATATTTGCTGCCGGAATCTGGGACATTCTCGACAAATCAATGGCGGCATGGAATGTCGACGGCGGAAGTACTACCAACAAAGCATGGACCTCATACATTGGGACCTCCCTGAAAAGTAATCCATCAGGTTACTCTATTTCCCAACAAACAGGATATGTGAATCTCACAAAGACTTATGTCAACGCAACCAACAGTTCAGCTTTGTTGAACAGTCAAGGCGTAACTGTGTTGACAAACACCGCCTATACAATTGAATTTAAAGCGCGTATCAATCAGTTAAATAAAGAAACCTACCCTGATGTGGAAGGAACAGGTTGGGAATTGAACTCAATTTCGGCGAGGGTGAACAAACGCACTACCGACCTCTACCTGGGATATGCAGCAGACGGCAGAGGTTATGTTACACTGATGAAAACCTTTCCAGCTTTAGACTCCGAACGGGTGTATATGGATATTTCCACATGGCATGTGTATAGCTTAGTGCTTTCAGCCGATAACTTAACCTTCGATGTTTATATTGATGGTGTGCTGATATTCGAAAAAGCACCGACAGTTTATATGAACAGCGCAACAAATATATTACGTTTCGGAACTGCGGCCGAGCGATCAAGATGTAACATCGACGTTGAATCGGCAAAATTGGGAACAGGCGATTTCTATTCCACATCAAAAATCGCTTCTGTAGGATTAAGCTCTGACAGTCATGTTGAAAACAACGCAAGGACTATTACCGTAAAAGCCAATACCGTTTTAATCAATGATGGCGAGAAGTTGTTGATTTCATTGGTTGATAATAATGAAAATACTGTGGTGGAAGCCATTGAAGCCAATATTTCACAAAACATAGCAGAAACAACGTTTACCATTCCGGCTTCAGTGTCCAAAGGAAAGTATTATATCAAAGCATCTGTTACAGGTGGAAAAATCGGCGAGGTGGATATCACTCCCGTTACAGCGGAATATTTTATTGTAGAACCTTCTCCTATCAGCACAAATCTTCTTCCTAATGTTTCTCCGGTTGATTTCATCAAAGATATAGCCGACTATCAGTACATAGGCCCATCCAAAGAATTCATATCTCCGTCATTAATCGACACTAAATCTTCTTTAGTGGAAGGAAAATTCCTTAATAATGAAGCGCCAATCGACAGATATTACTTGTTCTACAGCCCTCACGAAAATCCCGGGGGAATGTATCTGGCTACTGGTCCCACTCTTGATGGTCCGTGGACAGAACAAAATACGGTTATCGATCTTAACTGGGCGCTAGCCATAGAAGGAAGTAATGTAAATACCGCCACCCATATTTCGGCTTGTAATGTAATATGGAATGATGTGTATAACAAGTACTTCTTGTATTTTCATGGTCCGAACACCACTACACATTATGCTACAAGTCATAATTTAAAAGACTGGACATTCGGAAATAGTATCCTGAATGCGCAGGATTTCGGTTCACGCGGTAATGAAGCCAGTTACACAAAAATTTTTGAATACAGTGTACCGGGATTAGACAACAAATATATCATGTTGGTTATGATCGCCGAAACCAGCACTTCCCGCAGAGTGTACTGGGCACATTCAAAAGACGGTATGAACTGGACAGGTGTCAGAAAACCATTAGTGTCGGCCGATCTGGATTACAAAAAAATACCGGGAACCGACATAAAGCCGAATTATGAAGGTTCGATGGGAAACAACGTTGCGGCATCTTTCTTTATGGAAAGTAACGGACGTTACTTTGTGTTCTTCAATGGCAGTTCTGGCAATATCTGTATTGCGGAAGTCGGACCAGCCTTGGATATGGAAATACACTGGGGTGAATATATGAAGGCAGCGGATGTGGTTATTGATAAAGATGACAATGGAAACCTGATTGCCCTTCCCCGTGTTGCATCACCCTTATTTATGACCAATGATGCAGGAAAATGGTACATGTTCTTCGAAGCAGGAAGCCGTCTCGGAGCAAACATTGCTTTCGCCCGAGAACCGGGTATGACCTCCAATATACCACAACGGTCTGACGATGAATCTGTGTATGTCTCTTCCAACCTGCTGGTTGCCGGACAGCAATTCTCAGTCACAGTTGCTGCTAACGTTACTTCTACGGATATCACACTGTATAGCATTACAGGAAGTGTGGTTGATCATCAACCAGCATCGGGAAATATGATTAATTTGAAAGCGCCGCCAGTTGCGGGAGTCTATGTGTTGAAGGTAAGAATGAGCGATAGAACAGCGAAAGAGTTTAAGATTATTGTGAAATAGTTGAGTGCAGGTTCGAGGGGGGTTGCCGCTTCGCTCCGTCATTGCGAAGCGAAGCAACCACCCGATCAATCGCACTCTCTACAAATAAAAAATAAATTATGAAAAAAATAAGTATTCTTACTGCTTTCATTCTTGCGACAATTAATCTGATTGTCGCCCAAACATGGGACATCCTGGACAAATCGATGGCAGTGTATAATCAAAATGGCGGAGCTGACACCAATCAGGCCTGGGCAGTAGCTCAGGGCAGCTCGGCGGGTAGCAGCATAACCCAACAATCCGGGTATGTGAACTTCACTAAAACGAATGCCGGTTCAACCGCCCGGTGGGCATGGGTAAGACCCGCAACTGCACTTGCCGACCTGACCGACGATACACCTTACAGCATTGAAGTGAAAGTGCGCGTACATTCTACCGGTATTGCCGACAACGCCACTAACTACGAAGCCAATCAGGTTTCCCTCCGGCTGGGAGGCAAAAATACGGCAGCCCGTTTTTATCTTCAGTACGGCGATGGAGTCACGAGTGGTTCCATCAGCACTACATCCGGCGGTTCCGATGCTTACAGGGTAAACACTTCGGCATGGCAGGTGTACCGCATGGTTTTCCATGCCGACCATAAGAAATATGATGTCTACCTTGTCGGTGTTGAAGATCCCATTTTCGAAGATGTATCGATCAGTGCAACCAGCGACCAGAACGGAGTCTATTTTGGAGCCGAATCCTATCACCGTTGTAACATGGATGTGGAATACGTGAAAATGGGAAGTGGCGATTTCTTCTCGAAACCGAAAATCGTGTCGGTACTTCTGAATGCCGACAGTCAGCTCGAAGATCGTGAAACAACGATCAGTGTTAAAGCTTATACAACTGCAATCAACAACAACGAAAAACTATTGATTTCTTTGGTGGATGCAGCAAACAATACAGTGACTGGAGCCGTCGAAGCCCTTATTGCAAACGGCAAAGCAACAGCCAATCTTACTGTTCCCGCTACAGTGCCAAGAGGAAGATATTCGGTGCAGGTTGCCGCACCAGGAGGAACAATCGGCGATGTCAGCATTGCTCCCGTGCGAGTGCCTTATCTGATTGCCTCATCAGTATTCGAGGGAAAAAACATGGTGGCCTTTGGCAACAGCATTACCATTGCCGCCAACAGCTGGGCTTACCATACTTCACGAAAATTAGGACTTGCCGCGTTGTACAACGGAGCAGTGTCAGGTTCTATCTGGAGTAAAAGAGAACGAACCATCGATGGTAAAATCATACAAACACAGGACTACGATGATCCCGCTTTTGCGGGGATAAGCAGTAGTAGCACCGCCAATCCCGACGCCAATGAACTCCAGAAACGGATAAACAATTGCGCCATTGTGCATATACAGAAATACCTGCGCGAAAGAACTGTCAGTCCCGACCTTATCATTCTTTCTTATGGAACGAACGATAGTTATAATGCATCAGATTTGGGAGATGCCGATGAGGCATTGAAGGCTACCGATTTAAACTTGCTCAATGTATATACCATGGCCGGCGCAGTGCGTTGGAGCCTCGAAACATTAAAAACACGGTTTCAGGATGCAAAATTGTATGTTTCGTTACCCTTACAGGCGGCAAGCGACAGTAAAAACGAAGGCAATGTGAGTAAAATCGCGATAATCAAAAAAATATGTGACGGTTTGTCGGTACCCTATTTCGATTGTTATACCGAATGTGGTATCACACAGGCAAATCAGGCATTCTATTTACGTGATGGACTACATCCGAACGAAGCCGGACAAATCCTTCATGGCGATTATATAATAATGAAACTGGAAGATGCAAATGATGGTATTTCAGCTGTAGAACAACCCGGATTACCCGACCCATCGGTAACAGTTTCCGCCAACGTAATGAATGGCGGCGGGCAACTGACGGTTCAGTCATCCGGAGTGTCCCTTACAGGAGTAAATTTGTATGGTTTAACGGGAAATAAAATCTGTGGCGCATACGTTTCTGGCAGTGAATATACACTTCGTGCACCGGCAACTGCCGGAATGTATTTGCTGACCGCTCTTTTGAGCGATCGCACAGCTAAGAAGTTTAAGATAATTGTGAAGTAGTGAGTGCGGGGCTCACTACATCACCACCAACTTCGCCGCTTTCGCATTATTCAGTGTTACAAGATAGGTTCCTGCACGGATAGGTACTTGCACAATGGTTTCATTTTCAGCAATATCTTTCTCCATCAGTAAAACACCCCGCAAATCGAAAATACTTAATTTTCCTGAAAGGAAATTCTTTACTGTAAAACTACCGCCACTCTTCAATACATTGGGAATGATTTGTATATCATTGGTGGATGTTTCTGCGACACCTGATGCATTATCTTTCTTATGTATTTCAAATTCATAGAGCGACACTGCACCGGATGTTCGCGAACGCGGAATTTCCAGTTTCACATAACGGGTTGCCACCGGGGCGATAATATCTGTTTTGATATTGTCGTTCCGGCGTCCTTTGGTATCTGCCACTTTTGTCCAAACCGTGTTTTTATCATCCGTTCCCGAAATTAAACTCATATCCGGTGCTGTTGTTGCTACATAAATATTATAGCCGTCAATATTATTACTTACCGTTTCAAAATTTCCCGCATCATAAAGCACAAATTTCTCAATTTCATATTCATTCTCAAGGTCGATTACCACATATTTCAACGAATCGCTTTCACCTGCCTGATTAAAATACCAGCGGTTGGTCTGATTGGTGGCATCACCATCGAGCATATGCAGAGGCTGACAGTAATAATCAAAAGCATCATTGAAACCTAACACCCTTTTCCCAACGCTTAATACATTTCCCCGGTCAATGGCACGCGAAAAACTACCGTAGACATCGAAACCGTAAATGCGGATGGCATTTTCGGCACTCCCGTTGTCGGTACGCGTGCCTCTCGATGCCACAAATTTGATATACCGGGCTTCTTCCGGTACATCAAAAAGATCTTCTTTCACATCCACACTTTGCTGATTGGTTTTATGCACCAGTATTTTCCAGTCACCATCTGCCGTACCGTTAACACTTGTATATATACTGTATTCAGGCACATTACCATTTCCGCTTTCGTAAGGAGCCACATCATGGAATACTGTTTTTTCGATCTTGTAATAATCCGTCAGTTCGAATATCACCCATGGGTTCTCGCTTTTATCCTCACACCATTTCAGGGGATTCAGGTAACTGTATAGCAGGTTGAATGGTCCTTCCGACTCCTTGGTCTGTCCACTGCCAGAGTGAATACGTGCCACTTTTTTACCTATTCCTCCGGGAGGATAATAAGCAATTCCCTCGCCTCCGGGATATTCCGGAACAGGATCGCCATCAGCACGATTGGCCGGATCATAGACTGCTACGCCTACCTTTGAGTCGGCACAACCATAATACAGATACCATTTCTTCTGATAATAAACCAGTCCTTCAATAAATACCGTTCCACTGGCATACTGACCGCTTTTCTCGAATTCTTCCATCGGACGGAAAAAAGGCACCTCCGTACGTTCCAGTAATTTACAGGGATCGTTGCGGTCGAAAAGCATTTGTCCCGCACTGTAAGTTCCCTTATTGAAACGCGGATCAGCATAAGCATTGGTGGCATTTCTGCCATTATAGAACATCAGGATTCCCCTGTCGGTAATCACTGCAGGCGGACCGCACTCCACCAGCGAGCTATCGAAATAACCCCTGCGGGTATTGGCAAGTATCAATAAATTTCCGCCGGCATCTTCAATCGGAGTCCAGTTTACCAGATCGTCGGAAACAGCAGCATAAGTGCAGGCTTCTCCCCAATACATAAAATAAGGCCAGCTTTTACCCATATATTCCACATTCATTCTCGCAATAACCTGTTGATCGTCTTTCAGTTCTGTAACGATAGAAGAAGATTTGGTCCAGGTATTCAGATATTTCCCATTATACGCCTGCGTGAAGACAGGGCCATATCTCTTCCAGGTAAGTAAATCCTTCGAAGTTGCCACACAGAGACGAGCCGTTGTTCGATTCCAACCGGTATAGAACATCACATAGGTTCCATCATCGTTTACGGCCACACGGGGATCTTCGCAACCTCCCGGCCATTCGTAAGTTTTGCTGAAACTGTCGTTATCGGGATAAAACACAGGAGCCGAACGTCTTGTCATCGTTACGCCGTCGGTGGTTTCGGCCATCGCTACGCGCGAAACCCTTTTGCCTATCCCGGTTGCCGAGTTATCTTCGGCACGGTAAAGTACACATATCTTACCGTCTTTTACCACAGCGGCTGGATTGAAAGTATCACTTTCTTCCCATTTCACATCCGCCTGATTCATCGGACAAAAGAAAACGGAAGTAGCATCCGGCTGAATGACCGGATTTTTACCTTCGGGACGCACAAAACCGCCAAAAGCCCAGTCGGGAAGTTTATTCGTCAGACAGACATAATACTCTGCGGTTTTGGGACTTACTGTGGCTTCACCAATTTTTCCGCCAGGTGCAGCTGCTTTTACAAGAAATTTTCCTGTCGCCAATGTCGCAGGAACCGTAAGATTGGATGTTGCTTTGTCATTCGTAACAACAGCTTCCACCGCACCAACCAGCACATTGCCATAGCCATCGACCAGTGAAATCTGTATTTTTGCACCATCGGCTATTTCCACTGTACGAACAGTAACAGCGATGGTTTTTCCCTTATTCTCCACCTGACTGTTCGAACTCAGACTTACCGAAACAATTTTGGCGGTTGAGAAGAAATCACCTGTTCCCATTTTCACATATTCAACATCCATATTACAACGGTGAGCAGACTCGGCTCCGAAATAGATGCCGTTCTGATCGCCCGTGGTGCTTACTGCCACCCCCTCGAAAACGGGAGCATCTACACCTGCAATGTACACATCATATTTGGTGTGGTCGGCATGAAAAACCAGGCGATATATCTGCCATACCGAAGTGTTGACCCGATGAGCGCCCGAGGTACCGGGAACTGTGTTCACAGAGCCGCCGGTCACCCCATCGCCATAGCGCAGGTAAAAACGGGCAGCGGTATTTTTGCCTCCCAGCCGCAGGGATATCTGATTGGCTTCGAAATTAGTGGCATTATCGGCAATACCGGTGGAATGCACGCGAGCTTTCACCTCTATGCTGTAAGGCGTGCCGATGGTCAGGTTGGCAAGTGCCGGTGCAGGTCTCACCCATGCCCACCGGGCGGTTGAGCCGGCATTCGTTTTTGTGAAGTTGACGTATCCTGACTGCTGCGTTGCGATGCAACCCGCTGAGTTGCCCTGAGCTACTGTCCAGGCCTGATTGGTGGTAGCTCCGCCATTCACATTCCAGGCCGACATCGGTTTGTCGAGAATATCCCAGGTTTGGGCGGTAATCAGATTAATTGCTGCAAAAATGAAAGCAGCAAGGAGAAATTTTTTGTTCATAAATTATTTTTTATTTTTAAAAAATACAATCTTATATTGGTTTGCTTCGTCGCTTCGCTCCCCGCACACACTATTTCACAATAATCTTAAACTCTTTCGCTGTTTTATCACTTAAAATAGCTCTCAACACATACACTCCTGCAACTGCCGGTGCCTTCAAATTTATCTTAATTCCCGATGCGAGTTGACGATCAAGCACATTTCCGCTAACGCTGTACAATGAGATATCGGTTGAGGCGTTGCTTCCGGCAATTGTTAGCGAGAATTGCTGGCTTGTATTCAATACATTGGAAGAAACTGATACCAATTCTTTTCCGTCTTCGGGTTTTGAAACCATCGGTAAACCGGTTGCTTCAACGGTTTCTTCCAACATCTTAGTGATATATTCTCCATGCACAATTTTTCCGGCTTCATTAGGATGCAACCCATCTCCCAGATAAGTTGTATAGTTCTCCGGTGTTATCCCTGAATCATGATAACAATCAAAATAAGGTACCGACCTCGCATCGCATATTTTTTTTATGATCTCCATTTTTGTCAGATTTCCCTCATTTTTACCCTCCCTTGAGGATTGTAGAGGTAACGCAACATATATTTTCACCTCAGGAATTTCCATTCTCAAGGTATCAATACACCATCTCAAGGCAGCTGCCATCGTAAACACATTAACCTTACTTAAATCCTTCTCCCGCAAAGCATCCTCAGCATTTCCCATTGTATAGTCGTAGAGTTCGTCATTTGTACCATACGAGAAAATGACAACATCCGGCGTTGGGATTGTTTTATTATTTAATTCTGTAAAAAATTTTTGTATATGCACTACAGCACAATTATTAATACGTTTTTGATGTTGCACTACATCTTCTCCGGTAGGCGCAACACTACTTATTCCGGCAAAGTCGGCATCATAATAATTTTGTGTTCGTATTGTCTGTCCTGCTACAACTCTTTCACGTTTATACCAAATGGCAGCGGATATTGCTCCGTTATACAGATTTGCAAAACGCAGCCTTTTTGCTGTCAGATAAGCCCAGCTGTTTGTTGCCGCAGTGATACTGTTTCCGAAAGTTGCCAGATTTTTACCTTCATAAGCAGAAGTGGTGATGAAATACTCCACTTTTTTTGGACTGATATCCACCTCGCCGATCTTTCCATTGAGAGCAGCTACTTTTACAAAATACTTCCCTCCCGGTAAACCAGCGGGAATAGTAATGTTAACTATTGCTTTACTTTGTGAAACAACAGTTTCTACGGCATCAACCTTTGTATTATCTTCGCTGTCAACCAGTGAAACCAGTAATTTTTCGTTATTATCAATCAATATCGTATTCACCGTAACCGCGATTGTTCTTGCTTTATCCTCCGCCTGACTTTCGGCGTTCAAAACAACTGAAACAATTTTCGGTTTCGCATAAAAAGCGCCGGTTCCCATCCTCACATATTCAATATCTAAATTGCAACGATGCATTGATTCAGCACCCAAACGGATAATATTGCTTCCCGTCATGGAAGCTGTAGGGATATTCTCAAAAACTGGTGATTCAATATCGTCAATGTAAACATCATAAATTGAATTGTCGGGATAAAAAACAAAACGGTAAACATGCCATTCGGAAGTGTTTATTTTGTATTTATCATTATCGGCATGACTTAATCCGGCACTAAGGCTGATATAGCCCTCGTTTACATCCCCATATTTAAGATGAATCGCTAAATTTTTATTATTAAAGCGGGCAGAGAGCTGATTCGATTCAAAAGCATTCTGCACATCGGGATAGGTTCCTTTATTGATCGGTTTCACACGTGCTTTTATCGCAAAGGAATAAGCCGTATTGGGCGATAATGTAAGCGCCTGAGGTATCAGAAACGCATAATTATTAGTTGCATTGGTACCCGTCTTGGTAATATTCACATAACCGCTTTCCTGCG
>JAYFPP010000021.1:0-2206 GCA_034927635.1 Paludibacter sp. | reverse complement strand
AATACACCGGGGTACTGAGCGGCTAAGTTTTCCAGATCTTTCAGGCGTTTGATGTATGCTTCCACAATTTCGCGGCGTGCTCCCGGACGGGCACCGGAGATGGCATCGCAGACCTGAACGATAGGGGCAATCAAAGTTTCCATTTCCACTTCGTCGTGGTGGGAGCCAATGGCATTGCAAATATTGGGTTTCTCTTTATATTTCTCAGCTAAGCGCATCCCGAGGATAGCGTGTGGCAATTCCGGTTCATCATCGGGCACCTTGCCAATGTCGTGTAACAGACCGGCACGTTTGGCAACTTTAGGATTTAATCCTAATTCCGAAGCCATGGTAGCACATAAGTTGGCCACTTCACGCGAGTGTTGCAGCAGGTTTTGTCCATAGGATGAACGGTATTTCATTTTACCCACCAGACGGATTAATTCAGGATGTAAACCGTGGATGCCTAAATCGATGGTAGTTCTTTTTCCTATTTCAATGATTTCTTCTTCCACTTGTTTGTGTACTTTGTTCACCACCTCTTCGATGCGGGCAGGGTGAATACGACCGTCGGTTACCAGCTGGTGCAGTGATAAGCGGGCAATTTCGCGGCGAACCGGGTCAAATGCCGACAATACAATTGCTTCAGGAGTGTCGTCCACAATGATTTCAACACCGGTGGCAGCTTCCAGTGCACGTATGTTACGACCTTCGCGACCGATAATTCTTCCTTTTATTTCATCAGATTCTATGTGGAATACTGTTACCGAGTTTTCAATGGCAGCTTCAGTGGCAACGCGTTGAATGGTGTTTATGATTACCCTTTTCGCCTCTTTGTTGGCTGTCATTTTTGCGTCTTCCATGATGTCGTTGATATACGACATGGCGTTGGTTTTTGCTTCATCCTTCAGTGCTTCTACCAGCTTTTCCTTGGCTTGTTCCGCCGAAAGGCCGGAGATACTTTCCAGTTGTTCCTGTGCTTGTCTGGACATATGTTCCAGCTCTGATTTTTTCTTTTCGAGCAAAGTAAGTTGTTGTTCGTGGGTTTCTCTGAGGACGTCCACTTCGTTTGTTTTACGCTGCAAATCACCTTGCTTTTGATTCAGTTGCATTTCACGTTGTTGCAATCTTACTTCTCTTTCCTGTAGTTTTGCATTCCGCTGTTGTACCTGACTTTCATGTTCAGCTTTCAGCGCAATGAATTTCTCTTTCACTTCAATAAGTTGATCCTTTTTAAGGAGTTCTATCTCTGCCAGCGCTTCTTTTCTGGTCTTTTTCTGAATGCCGGAAAGTATCAGGTAGGAACCGCCTCCCCCGACAATCAAAGCTACTATTCCGATTATGATGTAAACCATGTTGTTTGTTTATTTTATTATGTTCTTATCCGTTTCTAATGTTGATTTTTTCAATGTATGATGAATTCCGGCCAATAAAAAACGCATATCAACCATGAAAAATATCATGATGATATGCGGGAATGATTGTTACAGAAACGATATACTTATTCCTGATTTAACACTGAATCCAATTCTTTTTCAAGCAGTTTGATCTTGTCGGCCAATGGTGTAATATCCTCCGAAAGTTCGTTTCTTGAGATATTTACCGCCAACTGAAAAGCTACCAGTTTGAGAATTTCTTCATACGTACGCTGATTGAATTTACGTTGGTATTCTTCCGTATATTTAGCAACCAGTTTTTCGGCTTTACGGTATATTTCCTCGTCGCTACGGGGAATGCGCAGTGGCATCCGAAAGCCTCCAATATGTACATTAATTAAAAAAATATCGTCCATATGCTCTATTCATCTAAGAGAGCCAAACATTGATCAATTTCCCGCACCATTTTGTCGATCTGTTTTTTTGCTTCTGTTCGTCCTTCAACTGATCCGCCCAACTGACCGGCAAGTATTAAATGGTCGTTTTTTTTTCTCAACTCCAGAATTTCACTGTGGGCTTTCATCAGATTCTCATGTTCGTTTTCTAATTCAGCCTTCAGTTTTGCGTTCTGGACTTGCAATGACTGATACCCCGAAATCAATTTTCGCAGTTTTTTTTCAAACGCGTTAATAAGTTCTTCGTATCGGTTTGTCATCTTTTCAAAAAAATATCACACAAAAATAGTCAAATGATTCGAAAAAATAAAATTTAATGTGTTTTTTATTTTTTTGAAACAATTTCATTCGCTCTCTCTATGGCAGCATTGATATTGTCGCATATATTTTCAGCTC
>JAYFPP010000040.1:0-3072 GCA_034927635.1 Paludibacter sp. | reverse complement strand
AACTCTCAATTCTCAACTAATCACATTCCCGTTAATCTCTTCAAATTTTCGATTTGTTTGTTCCATAACATGATAGTATCATCCACTTCTCCCTGTTCTGCATAGTCTGTGACACTCAACATCAAATCATTTGAAAGTTCCGAAGCTACAATTTTCATTTCGAAGAAGGCATCTGTTCCTTTATCTTCCAACCACTGAAAACGTATATAAGTATTTGGACGGGTATGCAAAAGGTGTGCTTTTTGTTCATAATCGTCCCATTTGAAAGTAAATCCGCTTTCGTCCTCAGTGACTTCGTCCGCAAACCATTCCGACAATCCATGGACTGTCCCTATGCTATTCCAGAGAATATTTGGAGAGGCATTGCTCAGCTGATATTCAATTCTGAATTTAGTTTTTTTCATGCTTTGCGCTGTTATTTTATACTATTGTTTTACGTTCGCAATATAGTGAATTTTGGCGAATCTTTGCTATCTTTGCGCCACTAAATATTAAAATAATGTCAGACGATAAGAAAGTAATTTTTTCGATGGTGCGGGTAAGTAAAACCTTTCCGCCACAAAAAAAAGTTTTAAACAACATCTATCTCTCGTTCTTCTTCGGTGCTAAAATCGGCATCATCGGGCTGAACGGTTCCGGTAAATCAACATTACTGAAAATCATCGCAGGAATAGAAAAAAACTATGATGGTGAAGTGGTGTTCTCCCCCGGTTATACAGTGGGATATCTCGAACAGGACCCTCAGCTTGACCCTAATAAAACGGTAAAAGAAATCGTGCAGGAAGGTGTGCAGGAGGTGATGGATTTGTTGGCTGAATTTGAACAGATCAATGAACAATTCGCTGATCCTGATGCTGATTTCGATAAATTAATTGCCCGTCAGGGAGAACTACAGGACAAGCTGGATCATGCGGATGCCTGGAACATCGACAACAAACTGGAACGCGCCATGGACGCCCTGCGTTGTCCTCCTGAAGAAGCGATTATTTCAACCTTATCTGGTGGCGAACGGCGACGTGTTGCGCTTTGCAGACTCCTACTTCGCCAGCCCGATATTCTGTTACTCGACGAGCCTACCAACCACTTAGATGCAGAATCGGTGGAATGGTTGGAACATCATTTACAGCAATATCAGGGTACAGTCATCGCTATCACCCACGACCGCTATTTCTTGGACAATGTAGCCGGATGGATACTCGAACTCGACCGTGGTGAAGGGATACCCTGGAAAGGAAATTATTCTTCGTGGCTGGAACAGAAAACCGCCCGTATGGCTATGGAAGAAAAACAGGCCAGCAAGCGCAGGAAAACCCTTGAACGTGAGCTTGAATGGGTACGAATGGCTCCGAAAGCACGTCACGCTAAAGGAAAAGCACGTTTGGAAGCTTACGACCGCCTGATGAACGAAGATCAGAAAGAACGCGAAGAAAAGCTTGAACTCTTTATCCCGAATGGCCCGCGCCTTGGCAACAAAGTGGTGGAAGCCGTTGGCGTTTCTAAAGCTTTTGGTGATAAACTACTGTTTGAGAACCTGAATTTTGTATTGCCTCCCAACGGCATTGTAGGTATTATTGGTCCGAATGGTGCGGGTAAGACTACCCTTTTCCGGTTGATGATGGAACTGGAGAAAGCCGACAAAGGAACTTTTGAAGTGGGCGAAACTGTAAAAATCGGGTATGTGGATCAAAGTCACACCGACATCGACCCGAATAAAACCGTTTTTCAGGTTATTTCTGGAGGAACAGAGTTTATCAGGGTTGGTGGAAAAGAAATCAATGCCCGGGCTTACTTGTCACGCTTTAATTTCACAGGAGGAGATCAGGAAAAACTCTGCGGAATACTTTCAGGTGGAGAAAGAAACCGTTTACATCTGGCGCTGACGCTTAAATCGGAAGCTAATGTGCTGCTACTCGACGAACCGACCAACGACATCGACGTAAACACACTTCGTGCACTGGAAGAGGGTTTGGAAGCCTTTGCCGGTTGCGCTGTAGTCATTTCGCACGACCGTTGGTTCCTCGACCGTATCTGTACGCATATCATTGCCTTTGAAGGTAATTCGGAAGTATTCGTTTTTGAAGGCTCCTATTCGGAATACGAAGAAAACAAACGCATGCGTCTTGGCGATGAAGGGCCGAAGAGGATCAGGTACAAGAAGCTGATGTAATTTAGCGAATAACGAATAGCGAATAGCAAATACCTTCCCGCTATTCGCTATTACCTATTAGCTTATAATAAACCTTATCGTACAAAGGTGTGGCAATACCATATTTTTGCCCGAGTCTTACCACAACACCAATGAGCGTTTCAATTTCGGTTTTTCTGCCGGCAAGGTAATCGCTGTTCATCGATGAGGTACTACCTGCAGGTAAACTTCCGCCGTATTTAAGCATATCATCTGTGATACCGTCGTAGAGACCAATTCCTTCGGCTTCAGAGACTGCATATAACTCCTTCATAATGCTGACATAGAGCGGCTTTTTATCCTCATCCCATACCAGACTTCTGAAATCGGTATTCAGAAAAGTGGTGAGTGCCGCCGTGGTAGAGATATAAAAGAACTTCCGCCAGATAGCTTTCAGAGGTTCTTCTTTTCTTGCCACTTCAATGCCCGACTTCAGGAACAGCTCCTCTATGAACAACAATTCCGAAGAGACTTTCTTCTCATGACCGAAATGCATAAAATGGACATTTCCCGAATCCTCAATAACACCGGGTTCCTTCAATCTTGTAATGATATACACACAACCATACCATATTTCATTTTCGGGAAAAAAAGCCCTCAGACGAGGTGTGTTGTCGATACCGTTGAGCAATGGAAGGATAATGGTTTGCTTCGCCACCATCGGTTTAATCTGTGCCATCGTAGCATCCAGGTCATAACTCTTGGTGGAAAGAACAATAAAATCAACCGTACCGATATCCTCCACCTTATCAGTTGCAATTGCCGGACGGGTTGTAAACGACTGATTTTCGTCACTCACTTTTAACCCGTTTTGTTTTATCGCTTCCAGATGTTTCCCCCTCGCAAGGAAAGAAACTTCAATCTCAGGATGATTTTCAGCATAACGC
>JAYFPP010000045.1:0-27360 GCA_034927635.1 Paludibacter sp. | reverse complement strand
TTTATTGGGCGGTAGTATTAACGGATTTGATTTCTCGATTGAAGAAGAAACAACGAAAAAGCAAACCAAGTTATCAACCGTTCCCAGCGACAAGTATCTAACCCGTGCCGAAGTAGCGAAATTTCTCAAAATCTCGCTGCCGACTCTCCACCGCTACACAAAAGACGGGATTTTAAAATCCTATCGCATTGTGGGCAAAGTGCGCTATAAACTGCAAGATGTTGAAAACGCATTAAAAGAGCGAAACTTTGGACTTCCAAAGAAAGGAGGTCACAATGTCTAACCCCAAGAGCAAATATTCAATTATCGTCTTCTTTGAGCGTGAAAAGCCTAAGAAATGGGAAAATATCGAGAAGCTAAACGGCATGGCTATACACCTCAACAAAAAGCATCCAACATGGTTGTATTTTAATGTCTATGATCGCCGAACTGAACTATACCTGAAGCGATTCAAAAAGAATGATTATGTACCAGCTTACCTCTAATTATGGGCTTGCTTTCCTGTTTCAGGAAAGCATGTTCATGTTAAAAGTTCATGTTAAAGCAACAAAGAGCAATAATAAACAATATCAGTTTATACAACTACATTTTTTATTTATCAGTTTGTTTACACCTTTAAATATTTACCTTTAATAAATAACCTTTAATTGGTTTTAATTAAACTGCTACGATTCCGAAATTAATAATAACCTAAACCCCAACAATTATGCTAAAAAATACCTATGGATTATCAGTTGCTTTATCAAGCAAAAGCATCCAAAACAGAAAATCATTAGAAGTTTTTACCGGTTCATCACTCAACAGAAAACCAACGGTAAAAAATAAATTTGAACTCACTGAGGAAGATTTAAAAGGGCTTATCATTGAAGAAAAAATCAAAAAGCCAAAAATCAAAAAACTACGTTCCATGTCTCAACGAACAAAGCAAAAAATCAGAAAGAAAGTAACCGCCTTTTCACAGGCTTATGAAAAACTTAACTTCCTCACACTTACTTTTGTTAATAAGGTGGAAGACAAACAAGCGATTACAATACTGGGAAAGTTCTTAGACAACTGCACCAAACAGCTAAAAGATTTTCAATATGTTTGGGTAGCTGAACGGCAAACAAAGAATGAAGCATTTCAGGATAATATACATTTTCACTTAATCACCAACAAGTATTTCAAGATTGATAAGTATTGGGAATATTGGAGCAAACTACAAGAGAAACACGGGATAATTCCCCGCAATCAGGATTTCAAGGCTTCATCTTCATTCGACATCAAGTCTCTAAATAAAAAGAATATAAAAGCCATAGGGCAATATATAACAAAATACATCACTAAAAACAAAGATGAGTTTGATTGTCAGGTGTGGAACTGCTCAAAGAAAATATCTATGTTTTACACCGATTTTTATTCAGGCTTTGAATTTATTGACAATGTTGAACGAATATTAGAAACCGAAATCGAGCCTATTCCGGCGGAATACTGTACCGTTTATCCTGTGCCACTTAATCGACGGACTTTGCCGATGTACACAAGATTAAATGAAAAGAATAAACATATTGTTAAAGTTCATTCTTAAAAAAGTTTATAGAGACATATCACAATAATTATTAAAAATAATTATCTTTGAATCAAAAATTTATTGATTTTCATTAGTAACCTTGTAAAACTTTACACATATTGTTAAATCTAGTATGCGAAACACATCAATTCATTTACTTTTTTCTACTTCCTAATTTTACCATATTTTGTTAGCTTCTACACTATAGAATTAGGAGTATGTATCCATAATAGTGATTAAGTTCTCAAAGTCAGGAGTTTGCAGTAAGACTAAAAAGATTAAGTGTCTCAGAGAAAATAATATGACATCAGAATACAGCAATAAAGATTTCTTTTCTAAACAAAGAAGAATAGAAGAAAACAGAACTCGACTAAAAGAATTATATGAGCAATATAAGAAAACAGAAAACTATTATCCAATATTTTTAGCATATATAACAGCATTCGGGTTATATTTATTTGATTTTGTGGCGGCACTCCTAAAATATCCCTGTCCATGGTATTTTTCTTCAATAACAATTTTAACAGGATCTGCGTTTGTTTATGTACTTTCATTAATATGGAAGTTCTTCAAATCAGTCGATTGGCACAGTGATTATTTACCTCACGGAGTATACGAAGAATTCCCAGCTGAGATTATTAATGAAAAGCCAGAATTAGAAAATAATAACGAATTATTCAAAGATGAACTTTACGATAGATATATAGCAGATTTAGAGGAATTTGTAGAGAAAGATCTAGAAATTTACAGAAATAAAAGAAGTAGATTAAATGACATATGGAAACCTATGATCATTTCACTTATTATTTATTCAGTAAATATTATAACATATAAATTCATATCAGACAATATTAAAATAAATGAACCTCAAAAAATCATTATTATGAGCCCAAAAAAAATCGTAATCAGCGAAAGTAAACACAGAATCTCTGACAACACACAAAACAAAAGAAGTCAAAGATCACAAGCTAATGATAGTCAACGAAAAGAGCAAATTGCTCCAAAAAACAACTTGTCAAAGAAAGATAACTCAACAAAATAAGCATAAGTACAAACTCAAATATTAAAGCCCTAACCGATATTGCTATTGTGCAACTACCACATTGAGATTTCCCATAAGATGACACTGTCTTCAAAAATTAACTTATGAGTAAAACTAAACCTATAGTATTTTCAGGTAATTTTATCAGTATTGATGATAAAAGACTAGATATATTAAAATTCAAAGAGAATTTTAATCTTCCAACAGAATCTGAGAATCTTGGAAATACTGTACATACATACTTATTTGAGTTTGAAGAAAATTTCCTAAAGATTATTTTTTCTGACGGTTCAACATTTCCGAGGAATCCAAATGTCATAAACACAAAGACAAATCTTATTGAGCCAAACCCTCGACAACCAAATCAAATTGAACCTAAGGAATATTTTGCTTTAATTGATTTTGAAACTTGTTTCTTTTGGATAAACAGTGGTAAAAAGAGAAAAATACTTGTTGATTTTCTTCAAAAGAAGTTCATTAAAAATCAAATAGTCGTTAAAGATATTTTTAACCAAGATGAATTCATAAAATCTTTAAAGAAACTTGATGATATTAGAATAACAGCAATTCCTGATTTACTTAGCTCTGTAAATACTTTAACTCAGGCTCTATCAGATGAAATAAATCAATATGAAGCAGTTGAAGCGATTCTTCATCTGAAGTATCAGGACAAATGGGTTGGAAACAATCTGTCTACAAAAATTTCATCAATTTTTAATAACAGGGAGAATTTTAGAGGAATAATGATTTCAGGTCGAGATGAGAGAAATCAAGGATTATTGTTTAACACTAACGTTTTTTCAAGAAAAATAGAATTTAAGACAACTGTGGATGAAAATGAGATGTTTGATTCTAATGAAGTATTTAGAATTTTAATTGGGAAAATAAATGATGAAAAAAAATAGTAAATATTTGATATTTTTTTGCTCGCTTGTATTGATAATTTTGTTTGTTACAAAATGGAATTACGATAATAGTAGTGCTTTTACATCTATCTTGACATTTTTATCAATCATTGCTGGTTTTTCCATAACCGCCTTGTCAATTATTGCAACATCAGATTTCTCAAAAGAATTGTACTTAAAAGAGTCCAAAAAAAATAATTCAATGACTTTACTACATGAACTAATTTCAATCTTTAAAAATTCAACACTATTATTTATTTTTACGATTGTATTAATACTTTTTTTTGAATTTCTACCGGACTTAAATTGGAAAATTTTAACAATAAAAAATTACTGTATTACATTTAACATATTACTTAAAGGATTAATATGGTATATGACAATAGTGTCTTTTGCAACATTTATATACTTATTGTTGACATTCTCAAAATTTGTTCTTAGGAGTGTATCCAAAAAATAACATGTAAAATTCCCAGCATTGTAAAAAATAATAGCAGCTAATCGAAAAGCTACACGCACATCCTTTTGTTTAAGTTGACAAAAATGAGCCCCACAATTAGATATTATTCTTACACAAACTGTTAGGCGCTATAAATTTGTCCCCCAAAACATCCCCTTAAAAATAAATATAATCCATAATTAACTATATATAAGCATATTAATATAATTATTTTTCTTCCCGGCGGGGCTACAAATATATGAAAAAAATCAATTCATACCTGCACATCATTGTTCCGGCGGTAATAAGTAGTTTTTTTACTACAAACTCCACAGCAAAGAACTCAAAACCAAACATCATCTATATTCTGGCTGATGATTTAGGTTATGCTGAATTAGGTTGCTATGGTCAGCAAAAAATTGAAACTCCAAACATCGACCGCCTGGCAAAAGAAGGTATCCGCTTCACTCAGTTTTATGCCGGCGCACCTGTTTCGGCTCCCTCACGAAGTACGCTGCTCACAGGACTACATACTGGTCATACTCCCATCCGTGGTAACGACGAAATGGCTAGTCGCGGTGATGTTTGGAACCTGGCCGCCATGATCGATAATCCCAATCTGGAGGGGCAGGCACCAATGCCTGCGGGCACCATCACCATCGCATCTGTTCTGAAAAATGCAGGTTATGCCACCGCTTGTATTGGAAAATGGGGATTGGGATACCCCGGTTCGGTAAGTACACCCGACAAAGTAGGCTTTGACTTCTTCTACGGCTACAACTGTCAACGCCAGGCTCACGATTACTTTCCTCCTTATCTCTACAGAAATGATAAACGCGAGTTCCTCGAGAATAAAGTTGTACATCGCCGGAATCAGATCCTTGATAAACATTCCAATACCTTAGCTGATTCAACCTACGCAAAATACCACCAGCAAGATTATGCTCCTGACCTGATGTTCAAAGAATTGATACAATATGTACAGGCAAACAAGCACCACCCTTTTTTCATGTATTGGGCAACGCCTATACCACATGTTCCATTGCAGGCACCTCAGAAATGGATAGAATATTATATCAAAAAGCTTGGAGATGAATCTCCCTATATAGGCAACAAGGGCTATTTCCCGTGCAGGCACCCTCATGCCACCTATGCAGCCATGATCAGTTATCTGGATGAACAAGTAGGAATTTTGATAAAAGAACTGAAAACTGCCGGCATTTACGACAATACACTTATCATATTCACAAGCGATAACGGTCCTACGTTTAACGGAGGTTCCGATTCTCCGTTTTTCGACAGTGCTGCACCTTTTAAAAGTGAACAGGGATGGGGGAAAACAAGTCTTAATGAAGGAGGTATCAGGGTGCCGATGATAACAGTATGGAAAAATAAGATCAAACCCAATACCACCACGAGTCATGTAGCTGCCGGCTGGGATGTAATGCCAACCTTATGTGAGATTGCAGGAGTAAAATCGCCTGCAACTGACGGTATCAGCTTTTTTCCTGCTTTGATCAACAAGAAACAAACCAGGCACAGTTTCCTGTATTGGGAATTTCCCGAAGCCGGAGGATCAAAAGCTGTTCGTATAGGAAAATGGAAAGGAATTATCAAAAATTATATTAAAACAAAAAACCGAACAATCAAATTATATGATCTTGAGCAAGATCCACATGAACAAAATGACGTGGCAAAAGATCATCCAGAGATAATAAAACGAATGATTTCCATAATGCAAACTGAACATACAAATCCAGAGAATCCGGAATTCAGAATGGAATAATCTTTTCAGAATTATTTGATTAACCCGTCACGCATTTCAATCACGCGATCCGACAAAGCTGCAAGTTCCTTATCATGAGTCACTATGACGATGGTAAGACCGAATTTATCGCGCAGGTCGAACAATAATTTATGCAGATCTTCTTTGTTTTTAGTATCAAGACTTCCCGAAGGTTCATCAGCCAGTATGATTTTCGGATCATTGATCAACGCACGGGCAACGGCAACTCTTTGTTTTTCACCACCCGACATTTCTGAAGGTTTGTGATCCAGCCTTTCTCCCAATTGCAGATATTCAAGCAAATCCTTTGCTTTTTTTCTGATTTTTTTCCAGTCGTGATGGTCAATCAGCGCAGGAATCATCACATTCTCCAACGCAGTAAATTCTGGTAACAATTGATGAAACTGAAAGATAAAACCAATTCGTTTGTTTCTGAAAGCTGCTTGCTCACTTTCACTCATTTTGCTCAGGTCAATACCATCAACTTTCACTGTTCCCTTATTCGGCTTGTCTAACGTTCCAAGTATCTGAAGTAAAGTGGTTTTCCCAGCACCACTAGGTCCGACGATTGAGACTATTTCTCCTTTGTTTACCTGCAAATCGACACCTTTGAGCACTTCCAGAGTATCAAAACTTTTATGAATATTTATTGCCTCTATCATTTTTTGAAGAATTTATGGTCACAAAGTTAAAGATAAATACAGACAATCTGAGCATAAAATTGTATTTTTGCTTCAAAATCAGCTGAAGATTCATGAGTGAACTGAATGTTTTCGGGAAAATTGAATTTGTTAAAAGTAACAGGGCAAACCGTATTTCAGTAAGAATACTGGCTGATGGCCTGCGGGTGAGCCTTCCACATCGTTCCAGCGAAAAAGAAGCTGTACGTTTTATCCTGTCTGAAAAGGAAAAAATTCTCAATAAACAAAGGAGAATTAAGGCAAAAAAAACTTCTACTATTATTTCAGAAAATCATGAGCTTAAAACCCTGACTTTTATCATTAAGATTATGCCGGCAGATCGTAATGATGTTTTTTTTTATATGAAGGAAGGGATTTTACGTATTGAGTATCCTGAAAGTGCCGACATTACTTCTGATGAGGTACAACAAGCCTGCTGGAACGGCATCAACTATTTTTTACGCAAAGAAGCCAAAAGAATTTTACCTCAACGGGTGAAAGAACTTGCAGGAGAATTCGGGTTTTCCTTTTCGGGAGTGAAAATTCAATCAAGTAAAACCCGCTGGGGGAGTTGCTCGAAAGAGCAAAACATCAATTTGTCGTTTTACATGATGCTTTTACCGCAACATCTGGTGGATTATGTGATACTGCATGAACTCTGCCACACGAAAGAGATGAACCATGGTGAACGTTTCTGGCAACTGATGGATGAAGTGACTGCGGGAAAAACAAAAAAACTGAGGGCGGAGATGAAACGGTATGCGATGCCTTCTTAAGCGAATAGCGAAAAACTAATAGCGAATAGTGAAAGAAAGTGATAAGTGATAAGCTGGTTTAATAAGACTACTGATTTAAAAGCAAATAAGATTCGATAGGATGAGAACTTATAGGTACTTATGCTACTAATGTGGTTTAAAGTATTTGATGAAGGGGGGTATATAAAAGCAAGAAGGGCTGTCATCACGACAACCCAATCTTTTGTTAACCTTAAATCTAATACTATGAAAAAATCACACTGCAAAGATAAGGCGTTTTGAGATACCATGCAAGCGTTTTAGCGAAAAAATGTGTTTTATAACATATTTTTAACACTTTTGAGGAAATGTTATCAATTACGTGGCAAAAAAAGATGATTTTTCAGATTCTTTTATACCTTTACCAGACCAACAATCAAATATTTCATACTATGAAAACACACACCTTCATAATTACTGCAGCGCTAATGCTTAGCAGTTGTCAATCGTTGATCGACGACATCGATTATCTCTTTCTTGAAAAAGTCAGCCTTAAAGGAAAAGTCAGCCAAATACAAAGAGTAAGTGACATGTCGAAAGCGCCTGCATCACCGGATGTGCTAACACTGGCAGATGCTACCAAAGTAATGATTTTCTATGCCAACGAATATGTGCTGACAGAAATTGAAAGTGACGGAGAATTCTCCAAACGGGTGCCCATTGGGAATTCCACCGTGGTGGCTTTTCTTTCGAGAGACAATAAGTTCATTGGTAATTTGTATACAGGCGGACTGAATTTTCTACCATTGGGGGGACTGGATGACAACGTGAAAGAAATTGACCTGTCGACCTTGACATTAGAAGGAAGTCGGGTGATACCAGCCAACGACCCGATTGGAAAAACAATTATGCTAAGCGAAGGAGAACTGGATTTCATGAAAGAAATTGGCATCTATTACGAGAATCTGGCGAATAATATTGATATGGACAGGGACGGCACTCCGGATATTTTAAAGGAAAAAGAGCTGTCGTTCTGTACCAGAAAAAATTTTGAAGCAGGAAAGTTCGGCATTCAGGGAAAGTCAGAACCACAAATTGCCGGCAACGGGGATATCGTAGGAAGCAATTTTATTATGATTAACGGTCGGACTACCTGGTTTTCTAACACTAAGGATCCTTCCATTTTGCAAAAGGCATTACTCTCGGGACCTCTGGATAACCCTCACTCCGACATTATGCAATCAGGAAATAATAGTTATGGTATGAAAACCCGTTATGAACTGGGATTCGAAAGAACCAGCCAAAACAACTTTAATTCAGGGGAATATAGCTTTTTGATTGATAATAACAGCTTTACATTTAACTACTTTTTTGATATGAACCTGAGAGATTACTGGGTTTATCCGGTACCGACTTTGCATCTCAATTCGGCAGATGAGGTAAGCTCTGTTACTTATTCATTCAGACTACCTGACGGAAGAGAGGTAGATCCGCGAAAAGTTCTGTCGTCGAGCATTGGTTTGATGTTCAATGTCACGCGATTAGAAAGTAATATGGATGAATATAAATACTGGCAGGGAGAAGGCGAAGGGGCTGCCGTTGAAATTGTTCGCCAGGACATCATGTCATCGCTAAAAGATAGCCACGATTTCTATCGCACCAAATTGAAGGTTCCTATTAAACTTTCGAATATCAGAAGCATCTCCACCACTTATTATGATATGTTTGGAAACAGAGCTATCAATGATTGGACGCATTAAATAAATATTATGCTGATTTTTGTGACTTTGATTATCTTTGTGCGTAACTTTTAAAATTCAGCATATGATAATCACTTCTCACCTGTGCAGACTTTCAACTGAAAAAAAACTATTGTTGATTTGTTTCGCGGTTTTCTTTTTCGTATCACAAAATACTTGGGCAGATATACTTCCTGCTTCAGAAGAAAAAAACAGAAAAACCTACAGTAACCCTGTGGATGATCGTAGTCTCCCTGATCCCACCATCCTCAAAGACAAAGATGGCTGGTATTATCTTTATGCTACCGAAAACATCCGTCATGTGCCCATCCTGCGGTCAAAAAATCTGATACAATGGGAACAAATCGGCACAGCTTTCACCAAAGAAACAAGGCCTGACTTTGAACCTAAAGCCGGTATCTGGGCGCCGGACATTAATTATTTTAATAAAAAATATGTGATGTATTACTCTATGTCGGTATGGGGTGGCGAGTGGACCTGTGGCGTGGGAGTGGCTTCGGCCGAAAAACCTGAAGGACCTTTTACTGATCATGGTAAACTTTTCCGCAGCAATGAAATAAATGTTCAAAACTCCATCGACCCTTTTTTCATTGAGGATAAAGGAAAGAAGTACCTGTTTTGGGGAAGTTTCAGGGGCATCTTTTATATTGAATTGAGCAAGGATGGCCTTACTCTCAAAGAAGGCTCGAAACCAAAACAAATTGCCGGAACAGCTTTCGAAGGTACCTATATCTACAAAAGAAAAGGATATTATTATTTCTTCGCTTCGGTGGGCAGTTGCTGCGCCGGATTGAACAGCACTTACCGATTGGTGGTAGGTCGCTCAAAAAAATTACTCGGTCCGTATGTTGACAGGGTCGGCAATCCAATGATGCAGAATGGTTTTGAAGTAGTGATCGACAAAAATGAGAATTTTCTGGGGAACGGTCACAATGCTGAGATTGTGCAGGACGATGCCGGTCGCGACTGGATGCTGTACCATGGAATAGATGTAAACGAACCCAAAAAAAGAGTTTTGATGCTCGATGAAATTCTTTGGGACAAGGACGGTTGGCCTTATGTGCGCAACAGCGGAACACCCTCACTCGAAGCCGCCGCTCCTGTATTTAAATAAAGACGGAAAGGGGTCTGACTTCTCCCATTTTTTTTGTAATTTTGCCGCCTGTTAAAATATTTTGTATGAAAGAATTTAAGCGTACTACGGTTACATCCGCCCTTCCTTATGCCAACGGACCTGTGCACATCGGTCATCTGGCGGGAGTGTATGTGCCTGCTGATATTTATGTTCGATATCTTCGTCTGAAAGGTGAAGAAGTTTTGTTTGTTGGAGGATCCGACGAGCATGGAGTTCCAATCACCATCAAAGCTAAGAAAGAAGGAGTTACGCCGCAGGACATCGTGGATCGTTATCACAACATCATCAAAAAATCTTTTGAAGATTTCGGGATTTCTTTTGATATTTATTCCCGCACAAGCTCTAAGACGCATAAAGAACTGGCTTCTGAAATATTCAAAACCATCAACGATAAAAACGGATTTCTGGTACAAAGTTCCGAACAGTATTTCGATGAAACCGCCAATCAGTTCCTCGCCGACCGCTATATCACGGGAAAATGCCCCCACTGCGGCAATGAAAATGCCTACGGCGACCAATGTGAATCCTGCGGAACTTCGTTGAACCCTACCGACCTCATCAATCCCAAATCGGCCATCAGTGGCAGTGTGCCTGTAATGCGTGAAACCAAACACTGGTATTTACCGCTGGATCAACACGAGGCCTGGTTACGTCAATGGATACTCGAAGAGCACAAGGAATGGAAACCGAATGTGTATGGTCAGTGCAAAAGCTGGCTCGATATGGGTTTACAGCCCCGCGCAGTGAGTCGCGACCTCGACTGGGGCATACCGGTACCGGTGGAAGGTGCTGAGGGAAAAGTGCTGTACGTGTGGTTCGACGCTCCTATCGGTTACATTTCCAATACCAAAGAATTACTTCCCGACAGCTGGGAGAAATGGTGGAAAGACGAAGACACCCGCTTATTGCATTTCATCGGGAAAGATAATATCGTGTTCCATTGCATTGTTTTTCCGGCCATGCTGAAAGCAGAAGGCAGCTATATCCTGCCCGACAATGTTCCCGCAAATGAATTTTTGAATCTCGAAGGGGATAAAATCTCCACTTCCCGCAACTGGGCGGTGTGGTTGCACGAATATCTTGAAGATTTCCCGGGCAAACAGGACGTATTGCGCTATGTGCTAACTGCCAACGCCCCCGAAACCAAAGACAATGACTTTACATGGAAAGATTTTCAGGCAAGAAACAACAGTGAATTAGTGGCTATCTTCGGCAACTTCATTAACAGGGCTTTGGTGCTGACGCAAAAGTATTATGATGGTAAAGTTCCTGCTTTAGGGGAACTTACCGACTACGATAAACAAACGCTGGATGAATTTGTGAACGTAAAAGCGGATGTTGAAAAGTTACTGAATAACTTTCGATTCCGTGATGCTCAGAAAGAAGCGATGAATCTTGCCCGTATCGGAAATAAATACTTAGCAGACACAGAACCCTGGAAAGTTGCCAAGACCGACATGGATCGGGTAGCAACCATTATGCACCTGAGCTTACAGATTACCGCCAATCTCGCCATTGCCTTCGAGCCTTTCCTGCCGTTTACTTCTGAAAAGCTTCGTAATATGCTGAATCTTACTTCTTTCGACTGGAAAGAACTGGGACGTATCGACCTGCTGAAAGCCGGAGATCAATTGGGTACCCCTGAATTGCTTTTCGAGAAAATTGAAGATGCTACTACCGATGCACAGGTACAAAAGCTCCTCGATACTAAAAAAGCTAATGAGGCTGCCGCATGGAAAGCGAACACCGTGAAAGAAAATGTAAGCTTTGAGGATTTTCAGAAAGTGGATATCCGTGTGGGAACAGTGCTTGATTGCCAAAAAGTCCCGAAAGCTGATAAATTGTTGCAATTCAGAATCGCCGACGGTCTCGGGGAACGCACCATTCTTTCTGGTATAGCGGCTCATTATCCGAATCCGGAAGAACTTATCGGTACGCAGGTATGCTTTATCGCTAATTTCGAACCGCGCAAATTGCGGGGTGTTTTCAGTGAAGGAATGATATTATCGGCCGAAGATGCTGATGGAAGATTAGTATTGATTCAGCCGAGAGCAAAAGTCACTAATGGTGTAGAAGTCAAGTAGCATGAACATAGAAGAACTGCGTGAATACTGCCTTAGTTTAAAAGGAACAACCGAACATTTTCCTTTTGATGAAGTAACACTGGTCATTAAAGTGCAGGGCAAAATGTTCGCGTTGATTCCTCTCGATAATCCTGAAACACAGATTGCCCTGAAGTGCGATCCTGAACGTGCCATTGCATTGCGTGAAAAATATGATGCCGTCACTCCTGCGTATCATTTCAACAAAAAACACTGGAATTCAGTAAGAATAGCTCCATCGGTATCACATGCTTTACTTTGTGAACTGATACAACATTCCTATGATTTGGTAGTTAGCGGGTTACCCAAGAAACTGAAAGATGAATTAAAGGCAATATAATCGGGGTAGTGCATAAAAGATAAATTGAAAGAAAAATGCGGATAGTCATTCAGAGAGTTAGCAATGCATCGGTAGAAATCAACGGATCAGTAAAATCTTCCATCTCAAAGGGTTTAATGGTATTGATTGGTATTGAAGAAGCTGATACAAAAACGGATGCAGAATGGTTATGCGCTAAAATTGTGAATTTGCGTATCTTTGACGACGAGCATGGCGTAATGAACCGCTCTGTTGTGGATATATCAGGAGAAATCCTTGTGGTAAGCCAATTTACACTGCACGCTTCCACCAAGAAAGGCAACCGGCCATCGTATATCCGTGCAGCGCGACCCGAACAGGCAATTCCTCTATATGAATACTTTTGCAGTTTATTGGAAGAAAATACCGGCAAACCAGTTCAAACAGGAGTTTTCGGAGCAGATATGCAGGTTTCACTCATCAATAATGGTCCCGTAACGATAATAATCGACAGCAAAAACAAGGAATAAAATGAAAATCACCAGACACATCCCCAATACAATTACCTGCCTGAACCTTTTTTCAGGAAGTTTTGCCGTATATTTCGGCTTTCAGGGAAACTACACCGCAGCTTTAATAGCGATACTTATTGCAGGAGTTTTTGATTTTCTTGACGGTTTTGCTGCAAGGGCATTCAAAGCCTATTCACCGATGGGCAAAGAACTGGATTCATTGGCCGATGTTATCAGTTTCGGAATGGCGCCCGGAATCATCGCCTTTTCATTGCTGGAGCAGAGCAATCTACCTGATTGGATGAAATTCTCAGGGTTTATCATACCGGTATTTTCAGCATTGAGATTAGCTAAATTCAATATTGATGAAAATCAAACGACTTCTTTTATCGGATTGCCGACTCCTGCCAATGCCATTTTCTGGGCTGGACTGAGTTATTCTTTCCCCGGCTTATTAATTGAACAACCATGGATTGTACTTGTCTCCATTTTGATTTTCAGCTACTTGCTGGTATCAAAGCTTCCTATGTTTTCACTTAAATTTAAAAGTGCGGGATGGGCAAAAAATAAAATGCAATACATCTTTCTGGCAGGATGCATTGCATTATTAATTATTTTCGGTTTTGGCGCTTTTGCACCTATTATCCTATGGTACCTGTTTTCCTCGGCAGCACTGGCTCCTTTATTTAAGTGAGTTCCAGCCCTGAGCTTTAAGTCCGATTTCTTCTCCCTCACGGCCAACTAAGTTCAAACCAAGTTCTGGTTTTGTCATGTGCCCTATTATTCCCACATTTTCCATAGTGATGATCTTTTCATAATCATCCAGAGGTACTGTGAAAAGCAACTCATAGTCTTCACCACCATTGAGCGCAGCGGTGACGATATTCATATTAATTTCTTCTGCCATCACTGCCGCCTGATAGTTGATGGGAATTTTATCTTCATAAATCCTGCATCCGGTATTGCTTTGGGTACAGATATGAATCAATTCTGATGAAAGTCCGTCGGAAACATCCATCATCGCCGTAGGAACAATTCCCCTGTCGGCCAATGCTTTGATGATATCTTTACGTGCTTCGGGTTTTAACTGACGCTGAAGGATGTAATCCTTTCCCTCAAAATCCGGCTCTGCATTTTCATCAGCAGAAAAAACAATTTTTTCTCTTTCAAGTAGTTGTAAGCCCATATAAGCTGATCCCAAATCTCCTGAAACACAAATGATATCATTGATTCCGGCTCCATTGCGGTATACAACTTTATCCTTCTCTCCTTCACCGATACACGTAATACTGATGGCTAAGCCTGTCAGAGAGGCAGAAGTATCACCTCCGATCAAATCAACTCCGTAATGTTTACATGCCAGCTGCAATCCATCATATATCAGCTCCAGATCTTCCACCGAGAATCTTTTAGATACACCCAACGAAACAGTCATTTGTTTTGGTTGGCCGTTCATCGCGTATATATCAGAGAAATTCACCACTGCAGCTTTATAACCCAGGTGTTTCAAAGGCACATATACAAGATCGAAATGAATGCCTTCAAGTAAAAGGTCAGTTGTCACCAGTACCTGTTTTTCCTTATAATCAAGCACCGCGGCATCATCGCCTACGCCTTTGACGGTCGAGGCATTTTCTATCGTAAATCTTTCGGTAAGTCGTTTGATTAAACCAAACTCACCTATAGTTGAAATTTCTGTTCTTTGCATCAGCAGGATATTTTATCAATTCGTCTTTGGTGCCTTCCTCCTTCAAAATCTGTTATGAAGAACATATCGATCATAGAATAAGCTTCTTCTTCAGTAATAAAACGGGCAGGAAGAGATAATACATTGGCATTGTTGTGCAATCGTGCCAGCAGAGCAATTTCAGTTGTCCAGCATAAAGCCGCCCGGATGCCGGCATGTTTGTTCACAGTCATGCTGATGCCATTACCGCTTCCACAGATGGATATTCCAAAATCGTATTCTCCACTTTCAACTGCCGAAGCCATTGGATGCGCATAATCAGGATAATCGGAACTTTCAGCGGTATATGCTCCAAAATCTTTTAATTCCGAGACTTCTTTTGATTGCAAGTAAGCAATGACTTTCTTTTTCAACTCATAACCAGCATGATCGCTACAAATGGCTATTTTTATTTCGTTTATTGGTTTCATATCTGCGGATTTAAGCAAATAAATTTACATCTTCTTTATTGATGGAGTTTCCACCGAGAATGATCAGTCTTTCTACAACATTCCGCAACTCCCGAATGTTCCCGTTCCAGTTTTTTTCCTGCAAAACAGTTATAGCCTCCTTCTCAAATTTCTTGAGTTGTATTCCTTGTTCGTTGCAGATTATTTCGGCAAAATGTTCTACCAACATCGGAATATCTTCTTTTCTGTCATCTAAATCAGGCACATGTATAGGAATAACATTAAGACGATGGTACAAATCTTCCCTGAAATTACCTTTGTCAATTTCAGCCTTCAGATTTTTATTGGTGGCCGCAAAAACACGAACATTTACTTTAATACTTTTATCGCTACCTACGCGGGTAAGTTCACTTTCCTGCAACACCCGCAACACTTTGGTTTGTGCCGAAAGGCTCATATCTCCTATTTCATCCAGAAAGATTGTTCCTCCATCGGCCTGTTCAAATTTACCGATGCGTTGTTTGATGGCTGATGTAAAAGAGCCCTTCTCATGCCCGAACAATTCACTTTCAATCAGTTCTGAAGGAATGGCAGCACAATTCACCTCCACAAAAGGAGCATTGGCGCGGTTACTCTTTTCAAACAATAACCGGGCTACCACTTCTTTCCCCGTTCCGTTGGAGCCGGTGATCAATACACGGGCATCTGTTGGTGCCACACGTTCAATCATTTCTCTGACCTTCTCAATAGCCGGTGATTTACCTATCATTTGATGACGGGAGGCCACTTTTTTCTTCAATATCTTTGTTTCAGTAACGAGTGAACTTTTATCCAGGGCATTTCTCACCGTAATCAACAAGCGATTCAGATCGATAGGCTTTTCTATAAAATCAAAGGCACCTTTTTTTATACACTCTACAGCTGTTTCTATATTTCCATGACCGGAAATCATCACTACGGGAGCCTCTACTTCTTTTTCCTTTAAGGCAGAAAGCAACTCGATACCATCCATTTCCGGCATCTTAATATCTGAAAAAATGACATCAAAAATCTGATTAAGCGAGTATTCCAAACCCTGCTTCCCGTTTTCGGCCAACACAACCTGGTGTTTCTCAAACTCCAGAATGTCCTTCAGGGTATTACGAATACTGCGTTCGTCGTCTATGATTAATATCTTTGCCATAGCTTCAGTAGTGTATTTTTAAAGATCAAAGCCAATATCTTTTCTGAAATACTTTTTTTCAAAATCAATGATTTTTGCATTCTCAAAAGATTTTGCCAATGCTTCTTCTTTTGATTGTCCATACGAACTGACAGCTATTACCCGTCCTCCGTTTGTAACCAGCTTACCCTCTTTGATGGCGGTCCCGGCATGAAAGATAATACTATCCCTTGTTTGCGCGGTACCGATTATTTCTTTCCCTTTTTCATAATCTTCAGGATATCCCCCTGAAACCAACATCACGGTCACGGCCGATCTGTCATCAAATTCCACCTGTTTTTCATTGAGGTTTCCCTGAGCAACTCCTTCGAGTAAGTCAACAAAGTCCGATTTCAGACGCAACATTACCACCTCCGTTTCCGGATCACCCATACGTGCATTGTATTCAATGACAAAAGGTTCATTATTTACTTTGATTAATCCGAAGAAAATAAATCCTTTATAATTGATGCCCTCATTGCACAAACCATCAACGGTCGGTTTAATAATACGTTCCTCAACTTTTTGCATAAATACCTTATCGGCAAACGGCACCGGCGAAACTGCACCCATCCCACCGGTATTCAGGCCTTTATCTCCTTCACCGATACGTTTATAGTCTTTTGCTTCAGGCAATATCTGATAATGTTTTCCATCAGTAACCACAAATACCGAACACTCGATGCCCGATAAAAATTCCTCGATTACAACTGTTTTACTCGCTGCTCCGAATTTTCCGGCAAGCATGCTTTGCAACTCGGCGATGGTCTCATCCAAATTATTTAAAATCAACACTCCTTTCCCCGCCGCCAGACCATCAGCTTTCAATACATACGGAGCTTTCATGGTCTTAAGAAAATCAATACCTTCCTGCAGATTTTCACTGTTAACACTCAGATAACCTGCGGTTGGGATATTATGTCTGAACATGAATTGCTTGGAGAAATCTTTGCTACCTTCGAGTTGAGCCCCGAATTTATCGGGTCCCACAACGGGAATATCTTTTATATCACTATCGGCCAGAAAAAAATCCACAACGCCTTTTACCAAAGGATCTTCAGGTCCAACAACCACAAGATCAATCTGATTTTTCAACACGGCATTTTTGATCTCCGGAAAATTATCGGCGGCAACAGGAAGATTTGTTCCTACAGTAGCTGTTCCGGGATTTCCCGGTGCGATAAACAGTTGATTCAGTTTGGGACTTTGTGCTATTTTCCAGGCCAGCGCATGTTCGCGACCTCCGGAACCGAGTAATAATATATTCATTTAAGTGTTCTGAAGATTTTCATACAAAAGTAATACAATCCCGGGGTATTCACAATAACGAATTGACATACAGACATTAATTTTTGTCAGCTATCATAAAAAAAAGATAGTTTCGGAATCTTTTCTGAAACTATCTTTTTTGTAGACAAATCCGGCAAGAAGCCGGAATCAAATGAATCAATCGAATCGCTCTGTTCGAACTGGTCGAATGCTTCTATTCGAATGGATCGAATAACTCCATTAGAATAGATCGAATAACCCTGTTCGATTGAGTGTAATAAAATTATGTACTGAAGATCTTTATTTTAAGTATTTCGAGATTAAATTATCCAGCGAGAATTTACCTCCTCCGCCAAACATTCCTGCTAACGACAGACCAATAATCAGGATGAAATACTCCATCCCTTCTCCCGCCTGATTCCCAAACCAGTTCATAAAGAAACCATTGGCAACGTGCCCTCCGATAAACATCGCGCCTCCCAGTGTCAGGAAAATGGAAAATGCCATAAAACGGGTTCCCAATCCGAGAATCATTCCGATTGCACCCAAAAATTCAGCTGAAATAACCAGAACACCGAGTAACAGGGGCATTCCCATGCTTTGAAAAGCACCAAGCGTTGCTTCAAATCCATAACCTCCATACATACCAAGGGCTTTTTGCATACCATGTGGTAAAACAACTATCCCCAATGCTAAACGGGCAAAAAGTAATGCCCACGACTGCGTATCAGTCCCAAAGAATTTCTTAACTAATGTATTCATAATTTTCTGTTTTTTGTTTTTTAATTTATAATATATATTGATTTAAATTGATTTACCATTTCATCGGAACCTCCATCACGAGGATGCGGGCATTGGTCTCCGCTTTTATATGAATTGAGTCTGTTTCTGTAATACCAACTGCATCGCGGGTAGTTAAACGGTTTTCACCCACAAGAACTTCTCCCTCAATTACCTGAATAAACACACCGGAAGCTGCTTCTTTTAAGGTATAATCCAATTCAGTGTCTTTCGACAAATCACCTAAATGAAACCATGCCTTCTGATGAATCCATACTCCCTGATCATCAGGATCTGGAGATAGAATCTGATAAAGTTCATCCTTTTTGGATAAATCACTGATGGTTATCTGGTCATAACGTGGTGTAACATTTTTCTTATCAGGGAAAACCCATATCTGAAAAAGTGTAAGCGCCTCATCTTTGCTATTGTTATGTTCGCTATGAAAAATCCCGGTACCGGCACTCATCACCTGTATTTCTCCAGGTATAATGACTCCTTTATTCCCCATACTATCCTGATGCAGCACTGCACCCGTAAATGGAATCGTTATAATTTCCATGTTGTCATGCGGATGCTTCCCAAAGCCTTCACCGGCAGCAATCCAGTCATCGTTCAACACACGTAAGGCACCAAAATGTATCCTTTCAGGATTATAGTAGTTGGCAAAACTAAAGGTGTGATTTGTTTTTAGCCATCCATGATCGGCATAACCACGGGAATCGGCAGGATATAAAATTGTTTTCATCTTTGTATTTTTTTATTGGTACAAAGATAATGTGGATAAATGGGACGATAATTAATAAAATCAGGCGTATGATTGCAAAAATCAGGACTGAATCAGTGTCGTTTTAAATTCCGTAGGCGTTAAACCTGTATTTTTTTTGAAGAAGTTATTGAAATGAGCTGATTCATCAAATCCCAAAGCATAAGCTAATTCCTTGCCAGACAGGCTACTGAAGAGCAGCGATCGCTTGGCCTCAACAATAAGTTTGCTTTGAATATGCTCTTTTGCTGATTTACCGGTAATCGACTTTACCGTTTTATTCAGATAATCGGGCGTTACTGCCAGTTTATCAGCATAATCAGTCACCATGTGCAACTCGGAATAATGCAGATTGAGCAATTGTTTAAAACTGCGTAAAAGATGATTGGTTGTTTCCAAAAACTGAGGATTGTCCGACTTGTGAAGAGAACAATGATTATTGCATTGGATCAATAATAATTTAACAAGCGCACCCACCGCCTCCATAGTATATTTCTCAAGAGAAGAAGAAAAAAGTTCTATCTGTCGGAACAGATTCTGATAAACTTCCAGAGAATTCTCAGTTACAGGCAGTGGCGGTGACTGACCGTAATCGTCAAATAAATATATATCATTGATAAGATATTCAGGAATGGCATTGCTGATGATAAATTCCTCCGTAAAAGAAATAATTCGTCCCTGAGGAGGAGTATCAAAAGTCAAACGATGCATTTGACCCGGCAGAACAAAATACAGTTGACGGTCCTCAATCGTATATTCCATAAAATCCACGACATGTATGCCCGAACCTTTTTCAATATAATAGATATTATAATAATTATGCCGGTGTGGGACGGTATTTCTTTTACCATCAATTTTGCTGTAAAGTTCCTCAAGTTTTTTAAGTGAAAAATGAGGAGAAAAGTTTGATTTATCAGAGAGCTGATATGTTTTAATTTCCTGATGTAGCATAGGGCAAAGATATCATTTTATATTGAACATCATTCGTTGATTAAATCGAGAAGTTCCGTTAATATCATCGCTGTTGCTCCCCAAATAATGGTTCCATTGATTTCATAGGAGGGAGCCCTGATGATTTTTTCTATGTTGTGAGCGTTGAAATTCCTTACTTTTACTGCATTTTCGGAAAGAAAAGCAGTAAAATCAAACTCCAACACTTCCTGAACTTCTCTTGCATCAATCACATATTCGGGTCTTACATTTGTATATCCAACAAAAGCTCTTACCAAAAAGTTGCTTGGCGGAACATATAAATCGGATAACTGACCAAGTACTTCGATTAATCCGGCATTGACCCCAATCTCTTCTTCCACCTCTCTCAGGGCGGTAGTCAGCAAGTCCTGATCAGTTTCCTCATATCTTCCTCCCGGAAAAGCAATCTGACCCGAATGAATTCCCACATATTCACTTCTTCTGATAAACACAACTTTCAATTGCTCACTTTCATGAAAGAGTAAAATCAATACCGCACTCAAACGAGGATTAAAATCTGTTTCTTTCACTGCAAGAAGTTCTTCCTCCCTGTGTTCTGGAGCCATTTTTAAGTGAGACTTTACACCGGGCAATTCACCTGACAGTTTATGTTTAATTGTACTTATCTGCATAATAAAAAAATCAGCCGCCAACCAACATGGGTAGCGACTGACAAATTTATAATAATATTTTTAAAAACTAATTTTTAGTCCAATAGATATTCGCGGCAATCCTGTCAACAATTTGAGTGGCAAAACCCGCCTGACGAACAGATTTAAATATTTCTGCAATGTTTTCGACCGTGTTACCGGTAAGCTCCCTGATAGTGGTACTTGTGCCATCATCAAAGGTAATTTTCACATCGCGTTTTTTATTGGTAAGCCCCGGCTCCAGTCCTTCTGTTTCATTGATAACGATCTCAACTTTTGCATTTACCTGCAAAACTCCTGCAACATAGACTTTAGCACTATCCAGACTGTTTGGGCCCATTGCACGTACAATTTTCACATCCCCGATGGTAAGTGAATAAATCCTCTCTCTGCGGCGATTTTCTGTGTTTATCCTGTATGTGCTGATATTTTCTTCGTACAGTATCTTACCCTCTTTGCTAATTGAATAAACCGACACGGCAGTATCCCCGGAATTTTCGCGGTTCGAAACAGTAAAACCATTTCCCAGATTGTATTCCGACAAATAATTAATGCCATTAACTTTGTTTCTAGTAGATTGAATGGTTACTGCACCAATGTTAGCGGAATCAATTGTAAGATTTGCCCCTAAACGGTAGTCCAATCCCTTTTCATAACTCCTGAAAAGCATATAGTCATGTACATCAGCCTCAAAATTGTTAGTTAAAGTGGTATCATTTGGTCTGTGAATAAACAGATAGAAATAATCCCTGACTTTTTGTACCGGCAAACGTACAATTAAATGATCATTATCAGCAGTACGGTCAAAGTAACGCAAAAGTCCAAACGTAGGTCTTTTTACTCTTTTCCATGAATACTCGTATACCCCGGAAATATCTGCAAGCAATATCTTTACAGAATCATTCCTATGATCTGGTGCATATTGAGCACCGCTTGCATTTTGCTGATCAGCAAGGCTAATCTTCCCTAAAAGTTTAAATTCTTCGGAATTTGAGATAAGATTAACTGCATTGGTAAGGTCACCAACACTTTCACTCAAAGACACTTTAAGCGATTTCTGATTTTCAGCAGATCCCGGATCCTCATTTTTTAATTCCATTCCGGAATCACAGGCATTTAAGAACAGTACTGACAAAATGATAGTTGTCAACCAAAACTTAGTTTTCATATTTTTATTATTAAGCATTAAAAATAAAGTAACATATCGGATAGTAGACGGCAAATATAATATAAGGTTTAATCAAATAGTTTTGGGTTTAGTTAAAATTTTCAATATTTCAGTAGAAAGCTGATTTTTATCAGGAAAATTGCCAGCATATTCAATGTCCTCAGAAAAAAACAAATCAAATCGCCTCAAAAAACGTGACATACAAAATACTATTCGGTCGGGATAGCTTCATAGCAATAAGCATGGTGATCGTCAAAAACAAACAGTTTATCATCATACACCACTGGTTTGCAACCGGTTAAGAAAAATTTATCAGGGCAAATTATTTTAGCTAACTGATTACCGTCTTTTATGTCTAAAATATACAGTTTACCATCCCTGCTTACTATGTAAACATAACCATTATAAACCTCAGCATTACCACATTCAATATCACCCTGATATTTTTTGGTTCCTGTACCGGCATCGAGTCCTATATAGCGGTTATCCCCCCATAAAAAAACTATATTATCCTGAACTAATATGCACGAAGCCGTATAATTGACATGTTCAGAGGAGTAAAAGCTCCACAAATATCTGCCACATGACAGATCAATGCAGTAACATTTTCTTCCCGATGTAAGATACGCTTTCCCATTGACCACTTCTGCATTGCTAACTACATAATCATCATCATTCACAACTAAAACTTTAGAAACCACCTTTCTCGTTTGAACATCCAGTTCATTGAAATAACTTTCAGCTTTTACACCTTCCATCGTTAATTTCTTTTCATTTGTTGCAAAAAACATCATCGTTTTTCCGTCAATTTGCTCCAGTAAGGCATTATTTGTAGTTATTTCAACCTCTTCTTCATCGTTTATTCCTCCAATAGAATATAATGTATCAATATTACCTCTCTTTACACTTCCCTGAAAAATTAATGCATTGCTTTCAGTTTCCTGAATAAAATAAAAAGTATCTCCAACTCCCACAACATCTCTGCATGTTGCAAAGGAAAGACTTTCAGGCATATTCACACTCCATACTAAGTTCTGATTTTTCAGATTAAGACAAATGATCCTGTCGCACTTAGTAAGATTTCCAAACTTTGGCATTTTCATTACCAGCTTGTCTTCATACTGATAAGGAACTCCCCAGAGAAACATCCGATTTTCACTATTATAGCTTTCAGGATATGTCCATTCCAGTTTCCCCGTTTGAATATCAAGTGCGTGTATTCTGTTATCTTCATCATAAAGATTTGTAAAAACTGTTGAGTGAAAGAGTATTTTGTCTTCAAATACCGGTAATCCAATCAGTCCGTCATTATAAACTCCAGCTTCGCCAGGCAAGGTAGTTGACCAAATAGGATTTATCGTTTCTGAATTATCAGTACCTACAGGTGTAATATTATTACAGGAACAATCATACAAAGCCATTAGAAGAACAGACAAGATACAATTACCGCGAAAAAGTTTCTCCATATGTTTTGTAATTAATTATTCCTTCAAGTAATTTTCTCATTTCAATATGATTTCCCATTTCCTGATGATTAACTCCCGACACCCTGATGTTATGAATATTTATTCCTGTCAGTAGAGGAGAAATCACATCTTTTCTTGAAAGAATTCCATCGTTCTCTATTATATATGGAAGATATTTTTGTGTACAACTTATTTTATTCAGGTCAAATCCGGTGGGAATACAATAATTTTGGAGTCTATATTCAACTGACCCCATATTAGTTGCAAAGTCAGCATGTATACCCGTCTCAAAATACCTGTAAATAGCATCCCATTCAAATCTGGCATCAAGCACCAGTTCCCTTGTTAACCAAATCCATGGCATAAATATAGCAGGTACAGCTAAGGCATTGTACACAAGATTATGTGTCCTTTGTATCTGATAAATAATACCCAGTGCCGATTGCATTTTGGAAACAAATTCCATATCAAAGTTTTTATCCATATTCAACGGATTTTTCACTTCAGCCACATTTTTCAGGGTACCAACAGCTCTAACCACCTGCCAGTAATCTTCTGATCCGTATATATTTAAAACAGGAACATTGCATGAAGCTGCATTGAGCGTCCGGAGATAGGTGCTGTTAGGCAACATGTCTCTGATACATGGATGACCGAGCGCATAAATACCTATTCCAATCTGATAACTTAACTTCATCAAATCAAGAGTTTTATTAACCACAACATCTTTAAATACATTGATCGGTCCAATTACAGGCAGGGCGATGATTGTAACAGGGGGTCCGGAAAAAATTCCTGATAACAGTGATTTATCAACTGCTGCATTAACCATCCTGACAGCCTTCGAAAAGTAATCATAAGTTTTACCATTTAAGGTATTTGCCAGTAGAACAGAACCCGAGTTTGCGGCTCCAACTGTGATTATTCCTTTCACTCCCGGCGACAATAGTTGAACCGAACGTGCCACAAGTCCACCCATGCTGTGGCCAATTAATATAAGGTTGTCGTTACCTTCAACCAAACTTATCTGATTAGTGTAGATATCCCCGGCAATCGCAGGAATACTTTTATTCGATTCATATTCAAAGATATAACCATTCTCATTGGTGAGGTGTTGCTTATAAATATCCCAGGTATTTGACCCTTTTTGTCCTTCAAGGCCATGAAGCCATATATATTTCTGAACTGGAAAAACTCCTGTTGCAATAAGCATAAAATACATTGTAAAAGTATTTCTCATTTTCATAATAATATTTTTTTTTATCCTTTTATCCCTTTTCTGATTTTACTACTTTATATAGTGGTTTCAATCATTGAAGTGATAGTAGGTTTGGTTTCTGTAAAAAAGTTCTTTTGTATGATGCAAAACAGGAAAACCTTTAGAATTTAGCATTAAGGATTCTGATTCAACGGACTCGGGATTCTCGCTGATAACTTTATTGCGATAAAGATTCCGGAGTGCTGCTTTGTCTTGATAAGCATACATCTTTCTTTGAATCAGATAGTCCCCCTTAAAGAGTTCGAATTTTAAAGTTCTGGTCATGTCTTCGTTCAGTTCTGTCCTGCTTTTGATAACTCCGGATATCCGCGGTAAAGGGGTTGCTTCAGCAGGTAATGACTGCAAGTCAAGTTCCAGTATTACATGACCACTCGGAAGTCTCGAAATGCGGCTCGCTGCCGGAAGTATTTTTTCAACCCCGGAGATGTTCATAACAATGGTATCTTCATCATGAGCAGATCTATCTTTGCATTTTTGTACGTATATCTTCATAGTGTCAAGAAAATCTTTCATGTCGGAAACAGGAAATAATTCTTCAGCGATCAACTCTCCCCGTGTGTTGTATATTTTCAGTGATCCATCTTTTTCCACCATCCTGGATATCCGTGTTGCTTCTGAAGGTGGATTCTCATTAAGTTGATAGAGGGCATTTGCTTCAAAGGGAGTTGGATAGTCAGTGGTCGATTGCAATGTACCATCCTGAAAAATACAGGTATAGGATTTTATCTCTCTGACTAAGGGAATCTCATCGTAGGAAAAGATAGTATCATTATCTTCAGACGCTGAACTTCGTAATTTTTGTCGTAGGAACGGATCATTATTAAGTTTGGCTACAACATCAGGATGCAAAAATTCATCATGGAGCCCGGCCTGCAGATATTCAGTTTGATCAATTACCGTGGAATGTGTATAAACTTCCATAGCGATATTCTTATCCTGCCGTTTAGTGATGGATAATTCCGTATCGGAATTGCTACAGGAGGAGAGTAAACATAATGAACAAGTGATGTAATAATTACATCTCACAAATAAGTTTTTCATACTTTAATATTAAGATTTAAATGATTTATACAGATAAAATTGAAACACTTGGTGATTTATCCTCTCATAACCTACCTCCTTTCAAAAAAAAATATTTTACATTTTATACAAAAACACGATAAAAAATCGTCGTATTAACGGGAGCTAAGTTAATGTGTTCTTTTGAGCAAAAAAACAAAAAATCGTATAATATACAAATATTATACGATTTAAGCACTCTGGCTATCAACCAATTACATCACATCTTTTTATAAATGATGTAAATAATAAAAATTTACTATTTTCACACCATATTCAGAGCCTTATATATTCCTCCCGGAAGACATTTTAACAACATTTTGAATTCCATTTGAAGAAGAATCGCTGTAAGTTTACTAAAAGACATTGCTGTTTCGACCGCCAACTGATTAACCTGAATACCCTCGGGATATTTTCTGACAGAGGTGTAAATAAACTGCTCATCTTCAGCAAGTTCAACAAAAAGCTCTTGCTGCCGGTGAGTTTGATCTGCGACAGATTGAATTTCCCAGCCCATTGTTTTTAAGAAGTCACCCGCAGTATCGATTAACGAGGCACGGTTTGTTTTGATCAGAGTATTGCATCCCACCGACCACTCATCGTCTATCCTTCCCGGAAATGCAAAAACATCACGGTTATAGTCATTTGCCAGGTCGGCTGTAATTAAAGCTCCTCCCTTTGCAGCAGACTCAACAACCACAACAGCATCGGACAAGCCGGCAATAATCCGGTTGCGTTGTACAAAGTTTTGCCTGTCGGGGTTGGTTTTACTGATGTATTCCGTTAACAGGCCACCCTGTTGCAACATCCTGACAGCAGTTGAACGATGGCTTTCCGGATAAATCCGGTCAAGTCCGTGTGCAATGACTCCAATCGTCGGGATACCTGCTTCTAATGCCGTTTTATGCGCATAAATATCGATCCCGTAGGCCAGACCACTAACGATAACCAGATTAGGAACTGCCGAGAGTTCATGGATGAATTTTTTACAGATGCCCTTCCCATAATCAGTTGCTTTGCGCGTTCCCACAATACTCAGAAATCTGGCATCATTGAGGTTCTGAGAACATTTGGCATACAAAACCAGAGGAGCATCCGGACATTCCTTTAAACGAAACGGATAGTTTTTATCTGTAAAATAATAACATTGAATGTTATTTTTAACAATAAACTCTATCTCCTGTTCTGCTCTTTGCAACACTTGCCGTTGATTTACGATCTCCTGTGCAAGCACGTTACCGATGCCCGGCACTTTTGAAAGTATTTTTTTCTTTTCTTTAAAAACAGCTTCTTCATTCCCAAGGTACGCAATGAGATTTTTGGCAAGATTATTTCCTATGCCGTTGATCAGAGTAATTCCAATACTAAATTTTAATAAGTCGAGGTTCATAAACAAACAATAAAAAAAAGGTTAATTATATCAGGTTTGAAATTTTCGTTTGAAAATCATAAAAATTCCCCAGCCGGCTAGCAAACCTCCAAAATTGCTCAACCAATCATACCACTCAGCAACTCTCGGGAAGAAAAACAAGTTCTGACAAAGCTCCGTTATTACCCCCAGTATAAGTGGAAAAGCGATACAAATAAAATAACTTTTTTTCTCTGTCAGTTTATTATCTTTATAAAAATCATACATTAATATAAATGTAAGCGTTAAGTACATAAAGAAATG
>JAYFPP010000195.1:0-2678 GCA_034927635.1 Paludibacter sp. | reverse complement strand
CCGGATTCAACAATCACCATGGCATTGCTGATATGCGGCCATTTAACGGGGATGCCCAGCCACGGATCGCTCGAACCCCATCTTCCCGGACCTACGAGGATATAGTGCCTTCCTTCCTGAATCATTTTACGGTTGAGTTTCTCAATCTCATACATGATTAACTGGTTTTTGGAGGCATTGAAAGCTTCGGGTCTGATATAAATGATGTCGTATACATCATTAATGATGCCGTGACCCAACACATTGGTACTGCTGATCACCGTGTCTTCGGTGAGAATATTGCCAATATTTTCGTTGATATTTTCGTTGCTGTCAACAATCGGTCGGATTTGAAGGAAATAGAAAGTATGTTGTTTGTTTTCCGAATAATCGAGGTTGACGGCAAATTCAATTTCTATGGGTCGCCCCATCTCATTATGAGATATTTTCAGCACTTCTTTTAAAATGTCAGCTAGTGGAAAAACGTTGTGTTGCAGTATGTTGGCGAATGTGATAATTTTTCTTCCTCCTTCATACAAACTGTCATAAATCATCTCTTCCTGTACATTATAGGTAGAAGCAAGATATTTCAAAGTACCATCCTTCAATGCATCCTGTACATTTATTTTTAAAAGATTAAATCCGTCATCCACCTGAGGCGCAAAATGGATATTATTCAGGTCCAGTGCGTTGAAATAGGTTTGTGTTTCCCGTAGGGCGTATTCTAAACTGCTGGTCTGAAGAATGTTATGTGGATATGCCGGAGAGAATCGCAGGGAAACACCTCCATCAACAATGTATTTCCCTAATCCCATGGCGATGTTGGCAATACCATCTTCAGGTTTTTCGGAACCAATCGGGTAATAATTCAGCGATTTAGCCACCCCTGAGAATGAGGGGTAAAATCGGTTGCCGTAGGCGCTGCCACAGGTTTCCTGCAATACTATAGCCATTTTCTCCTCATCAATGACATTTTTTGTGGCTGTCATATATAATTTACTCTGCTGATAATATACCGAGGCATAAACTGCTTTAATAGCTTCGGTAAGCAATGACAAAGTTTGAGTGCGACTTTCGTGGTTGTAGGGAACCATATATGTTGAGTATATGCCTGCAAATGGCTGATAGTGTGAGTCTTCGAGCAGGCTGGAAGAGCGTACAGCTACAGGAGTACTTATAACTCCCAGAAATGCATAAAGGTCGGCAATCAGTTTCTTGGGTAGACGGGCATGTAAAAAGTGCTGAAGAATCTCTTCATCCGACATATCTGACAAAGCAATAGGATAGAGATTGTTAGTCTCCATAAATTCCGTAAAAATATCGGTGCAGATAACTACTGTTTTTGGTATGGCGATTTGTGCGTTTTCGTGTTGCTGTAGTTGCTCGTTACGCTTGATCATCGAGTCGATAAATGCCAGTCCGCGACCTTTTCCTCCCATCGATCCATCACCAATACGTGCAAAGTTGGAGTATTGGTCGAAGCGGTCGCGCTCGAAAACGGCAACAACCCCCCGGTTTTTAATCTGCCGGTATTTAACAATAGCACCGAAAATGACCTGACGAAGTTTGTTCAGGTCTTCAATTCCGGGGTCATAGATATTGGTTACTTTAATAAATTCGGCCAGAGGGAACATGGCCCGGGAATAAAGCCATCGCGAAACATTGTTTCGGGTGACGTGATAAAGCAAACACTCATCACTGAGTTTGAATACAACTTCCTGAAGATCTCTCAGATTCCTTACTTTTGCTTCAACCTCCCATGTATTGGGGTTTTTAAAAATAAAGTCGGAGAACCCGAAGTTGTTATTGATTCTTTCTCTTAACTCAGTTAAGAGGGTACTCGAATTTTTACTCAGGAATGCAGCTTTCACGGTGTCGGCTGCTTCTTTGTTGCTATTGTCCGACGATTGAATGATCAACGGAATAAATTTGTCATATTTGCGGATTTCAGCACACAAAGCAATTCCGGCTTCTTTATCTTTAATGCCTTCTCTCTGGAAACTGACATCACTGATCACGCCCAGCATATTGTCTTTGTACTTTTTGTATATCGACATGGCTTCTTCATACGTTCTGGCAAAAAGTATCTTCGGGCGACCGCGCATCCTCAGCATTTGTTCGTGTTCGTTCAACGCCTCCGTCATAAACGAAAGCGACTGCTTGAAAACACATTTATAAAGATGTGGCAGGATGGAGGAATAAAAATGTATGGAATCTTCAACAAATAGAATCACCTGTACACCAACTGATTTTACGTCCTCTTCCACATTCATCTTGTCTTCGAGCATCTTTGTGATAGCCAGTAAGATGTCGGGATTCCCCAGCCAGCTGAAAACATAGTCGATGGCGCTTAAATCCTCGTTAGCAATACGTTTCGAAACCGATTTTGAAAAGGGAGTCAATACAACAATCGGGATGTTCGGGTAATGCGTTTTGACTTCTTTAGCCCACTCAAAAGGATTGATACTGTCGCCACTCGGCATGGAAATGATTAATTCATAATCTCTTTCGCGCAGACGGTCATTGGCATCTTTTTCATTCGACACCAGCGTGAACCGGGGAGGGTAGCGCAGGTTAAGCGCTGTATATTCATTAAAAATCTGTTCGTCGATCCGGCCATCCTCTTCCAGCATGAATGAGTCGTATTTACTGGCATACAATAAAATATTGTAAATACGGTGCTTCATTAAATCGGCAAA
>JAYFPP010000263.1:0-16997 GCA_034927635.1 Paludibacter sp. | reverse complement strand
TATTTTTCATCTTCCGAAACTCCTGCTCCGCAATTTCTCAGGGCAAATTGTTTGTTTTCAAAAATGATTTTGTCCTGCGACTGATTTTGTCCCAGTTGATGATAAAATATTTTGTGGTATTCGTTTTTACCTGAATACTCTGTGCCAGCCTCCGGTTTGCTGTAGGCAGAATAATAAAATCCATCTCCCTTCCAGGCAATGCCTGAGAATTTCACCCATTCAATATGGTCACTCAGTATTTTGCGGGTGGCTATCTCCATAACAAAGATCTCGTTCCAGTCGGAACCGCTTTTTGAAATGCTGTAAGCCAGGTATTTACCGTCTTTCGAGAATGTAGCATCCGATAAAGCTACAGTTCCATCGGTTGAAAGTTGGTTTGGATCAAGTAGAACTTTTGGTTCTGCATTCAAAGAATCCAGCTCGTACAGAACACTCTGATTCTGAAGGCCATCATTTTTATAAAAGTAATATTTGTTGTTGACTTTTTTTGGAGAACCATATTTAGGATAATTCATCAGTGTCGACAGTCTGTCTTTCAGACTGTTCCTGAATGATATGGTTTCTAGATAACCGTAAGTCACTTTGTTCTGCGCGCTTACCCATGCTTCTGTTTCAGCAGAACGATCGTCCTCAAGCCATCTGTATGGATCAGGGACATTTGTTCCGAAATAATTGTCTGATATGCTATCCTTTCTTGTTTCAGGATAACTAAGGGGAGTTTTTGTGGTGCAACTGTGCATCGTTAATAGTAAAATTGTTAGTTTGAAAAGGGATTTCATTGTATGTTGATATTATTGTTTATCGTGTAATTGTGTAAATGTGTAGTTGTGTAAATCCATAGTATAATGTTGAAACCACTCATCACTTATCACTCATCACTTATCACTCATCACTTAAAGACCCACGGCCGTGCGTCTCTACAGTTATTCGCTATTACTTATTCGCTCTTCGCTAATATTCATTTCCTCCACTATTCGCATCATATATGTTTTTGCCGCTTCGTATTCATTCGGAATAATTCCGTCGAGAATGGCATCTTTTATCTTCATTTTGATTTCGCCAACTAAAGAACAAGCGGGGAGGTTAAAAAGTTCCATGATTTCTTTTCCATCAATAGGTGGTTGAAAATTTCGCAGCCGGTCTTTTTCTTCTATTTCTTTCAGTTTTTTTCTAACCAACTGAAAATTATTGCGATATCGTTTTACTTTCTCGGGATTTTTGGAAGTGATGTCGGCTTCGCACAACATCATCAGTTCATCAATATCATCACCCGCTTCGAAAAGTAATCGTCGTACTGCCGAATCAGTCACTTCATCTTCACTCAGAACGATAGGACGCATATGTAACGAAACCATTTTCTGTACATACTTCATTTTTTCATTTTGAGGGAGTTTCATTTTCCTGAAAATCTCAGGGATCATTTTTTCTCCTATATAGTTGTGGTTGTGAAAGGTCCAACCCAGACGGTTGTCGAAACGTTTCGTTCTGGGTTTGCCGATGTCGTGCAATAAAGCAGCCCAACGCAACCAAAGATTATCGGTATGTTCGCTCAGTCCGTCGAGTACCGCAAGGGTATGATAAAAATTGTCCTTATGACCGATGCCATCTTTTGTTTCGGCTCCTTTGAGTGCTAATAATTCAGGGAAAATGAGTTCCAGCAGTCCCGTTTTTTCAAGCAGGATAAATCCTACTGACGGTTTTCGGGATAACATGATTTTATTCAGTTCGTCGGCAATTCTTTCCTTGGAAATGATGGCAATTCTTTCTCTATTGCGGGCGATGGCGTCAAATGTATTGGTTTCCAGGAAGAAACCCAGTTGGGCCGAAAAACGTATACCGCGCATCATTCGCAACGGATCATCGGAAAAGGTGATGTCTGGATTGAGAGGAGTGCGAATCACGAAATTTTTCAGATCATTCAATCCATCGAAAGGATCAACTAATTCACCAAAACGATCCTTGTTTAAAGAGAGTGCCAGTGCATTGATGGTGAAATCGCGACGGTTCTGATCATCTTCAAGCGTTCCATCTTCAACTAAAGGTTTCCGTGAATCGCTGCGGTACGATTCCTTTCGGGCACCTACAAACTCAACTTCGATGTCTTTATATTTGATCTGTGCCGTTCCGAAATTTTTAAAAACTGTCAGGCTGGCTTTCTTTCCTAATTTAGCAGCCACTTGTCCGGCAAGTTCAATGCCACTGCCTAACACAACAACGTCAATGTCTTTCGAAGGTCTTTTTAAAAAAATATCCCTGACATAACCACCGATAACATAACATTCTTTTTTGTTTTCGTCGGCAATTTCAGAGATGATTTGAAATATCTTGTCCTGTAAATGTTCTTTCATTCTTAATACGATGTTTGATCGTGTTTTTTGGAAGTGTAGAGGTGTAGGTGTGTAGAGGTGTAATTGTGTAGGGTGTATTTTCATATAAATGCCTTGTTGAATAAAAACACTAATTATTACACAGTTACACCTCTACACACCTACACCTCAACACTCTTACACTTCCACAAATTTGTCCGACAAAAGTAACAAAATTTACACAACTTTTGCTTTTCTGGCTTTCAGTTTTTTCAATTCGTTTTCCAGTATTTCAATTTCTTTTTCCTGATGATTAATGGTTTTCAATAACTCATTGAGTTCTTCATTATCAATCGTGGAGGGATATTGTGCATTTACTCTTTCCAGAAAATCGGCCAACACATTCATATAATTCATAAATGCTTCGTAGGCAGTTTCGTAATGGGTGCCAAAAGCATCCTTATGACTCATAAATCTGAAATGATCAGTGGTTTGCAACATCAGCCAATCGTGCAGCAAAGGTTTGTCGGTACACATGCGTACACGTTCACTGACGCTGTAAAGTTTGTCGAGGGCTTCATGCTGCAGGTCGTTGCCGGTCCAGGGGCTCAGTTCTTTTTCATGGCCCCACCAGCTTATTGGGAAAGGAACGAAAAGGCTTCCGGCTACTTCCTGTTTCTTTACCGCTTCAGAAGGAAGTGTAAAGCCAATCTCTTTTTCCATTGCATGATAGGGTATCGCTTTCAGAAAATCAAAGATGCCAGACTCCGGTCTCTGTACCATGCCGAGTGATTCATAGCCCATCCAGACATTGAATATTTTTTCTTCAGCAGGCGCAGAAGCAATCCAACTAATAAATTTCTCAGCTGTCAGTGGATAATCGTGCCACGATGGATGAGAAAAACGCAGGCTGATATCTTCCGAAAGTTTTAGATTTCTGACCAACAGTTTTAATTTGCTGAGATGCGAATGGGCATAAACAAAATTAGGACTTTTCCATCCCATGATATGTTTTGCTTCTTCTATCAGTATGGCCTTGAAGCCCATTTTGGCTACAGCTTCACCAATTTCATCAGAATAGGTGAGTTCAGCATTTCTGAATACTGTGGGTCTTTTGCCGAACAGGTTTTCCATTTTATCAGCATGCATTTTTACCTGCATTTCAAACTCATCGGTGTCGAATACGGAGGACAGTGAATGCGCATATGGTTCAGCCAGAAACTCTATACTTCCTGTTTTTGCAAGTTCACGGAAGCTGTCAATTACCTCAGGAGCATATTGTTCCAACTGCTCCAATGCTATTCCGGAAATCGAAAATGCACATTTGAATTTGCCGTTCGAACTGCGTATCATCTCTGCAATAATACGGTTGGCCGGTAAATAGGATTGTTCTGCCAATGCCCGGATCTTCTCTTCTGTCTGGAAATCATCGTAATAGTAATGATCCTGACCGATTTCAAAGAAACGATATTTTTTTAACCGGATAGGTTGGTGGATTTGAAAATAAAAACAAATGTTTTTCATATCTTATTACTTTAATTGTTGAATTGTTGAGTCGTTGAATTATTGAAGATTTCAACGATTCAACACTTCATCATAAATTGTTCTGACTTTTAAGCCGGCATCGTACCATTTAATATTGTTGACTTCTTCTCTTCCAAGATTTCTGAGGCTTTTGTACATTGCCGGATACTTTACGATAGCATAAATGGCATCTGCCATTTCATCGATGTCCCAATAATCTGTTTTGATGGCATGAGTCAGAATCTCAGCACATCCGGATTGTTTTGAAATGATGCTTGGCGTTCCTACCTGCATGGCTTCCAATGGAGAGATGCCAAAAGGTTCTGATACCGATGGCATGATATATACATCACTCTCGGCCAGCATTTCATGCACTTGTCGTCCTTTCAGAAAACCGGTAAAATGGAATTTATCGGCAATGCCCCGTTTTGCTGCCAGTTCTATCATTGCAGGCATCATGTCGCCACTTCCGGCCATGACGAAGCGTACACCCTCCGTTTTTTGCAATACCTTGTAAGCTGCTTCGACAAAATATTCGGGACCTTTTTGCATCGTGATGCGACCTAAAAATGTCACCACTTTGTCTTTTCTTTCGGTTTTAGTAAAAGTGTCCGCATCGGGCAGAGGCTCGACGGCATTATGCACGGTAGTAACTTTCCGTGGATCCTGATGGTATTTCTCAATAACTGTTTTGCGGGTAAGGTCACTCACGGTAATGATGTGATCTGCCACATCCATACCTCTTTTTTCAATGGAATATACCGTTGGATTTACCTGTCCGCGACTTCGGTCGAAATCGGTAGCATGAACGTGTATTACCAGAGGTTTCCCACTGATATGTTTGGCAAAAACACCGGCAGGGTAGGTCAGCCAATCGTGCGAATGGATGATGTCGAAATCCATCTGATGTGCCAGTACACTTGCTACCGCCTCATAATTAGAGATTTCTTCAATCAGATTGTCAGGATATCTGCCTGAAAAATCCACGCATCCCAAGTCGTTGGTGTAGATGCGGTTATAGTCATATTTGATGCCATTCCTTAGCCAGAAATATTCATCAGGATGCATGATTTTACCAATCCGATAGTTAACATGCTCCCAACTATTTTCTTTCCAAACAATTGGGATATTGCATGCCCCCATGATTTTAAGAAAGCTTTGATCTTCATCGCCGTGAGGTTTTGGTATTACAAAGGTGAGTTCAAGATCTCCCTGTTCCGCCATACCTTTCGTCAATCCGTAGCTCGCCGTACCCAAACCTCCCAGAATATGAGGAGGAAATTCCCATCCAAACATTAGTACCTTCATAGTCTACACGTTTTCATATTTTTTCAACATATCCAATACTCTTAGTGTCTCTGCCACGCTCATGGCAAACGACATTCCGCCATGACCTTTATATGGAGGGTTACCATCGAAGAGTTCGGGTATGGTGCCGATACACAGTTCCTTAAGTTCAGCTTCCAAACCTATCAACATCCTTTCAATGAAAGATTTACCGCTTTGTTTGTAGATTCGCATATAAGCTGAAGCAAAGACACCGATGAAAAACGGCCATACCGGTCCGTTATGATAGTTACGGTTTCTTTCGAGCATTCCACCAACATAATTTGGGCGGTAAAATCCGCTTTTAGGGCTTAAACTTCTCAGTCCTTTCGGCGTGAGCAGTTCCCTGGTGCATATATCCACAACCGATTTCTTCTGCGCTTTATCCAGAGGTGAAAATGGCAGTCCAACGGCCATCAGCATATTCGGTCGGACTTCTACATCTTTGTAGTTGTCAACGACATAGTCGTTAAGATAAGTGCCGTTCCAGAAAGTGCTGACAAAAGTTTCACGGGTAATTTCAGCCTGATAATCCATCAGGTCGGCAGCATGTTCGTTGCCAGATTCCCGGCGCAGGGTGGCAACGAATTTAAGTGCATTGTACCACAAAGCATTTATTTCTATTACGTAACCTGTTCTTGGAGTAATAGGCCGGCCATCTTCCACAGCATTCATCCAGGTAGCTGCCCGCTCTGTCCCGTTGACAAAAAGTAAACCGTTGTTATGTAATATTACGTTCGGATGATTCTGTTTGCGTATCCATGCGATAATATCCGAGCAAATGTTCTCAAACCGATCAGCGGCTTGTTGTTGAGAGGTGAAGGCTGCGTATTGTTGCACGGTCCAGATGAACCACAATAGTACATCGGGTTCGTCAATACCTTCGATATTTAATTTAGCTTTAGGATGTTCCATGAATTGAAGGATTTCATTCATGGCAGTCTTCACGATGTCATCGAAATAGTCCATACGGTCGATGGCCAGTGTGCATCCCGGTAAAGCAATAAACTGATCTCTGGCTCTTGCTCCGAACCATGGATAACCGGCAAGCAGGTAAGTTTCGCCACCTACACGTTTATAAAACTGTTGGGCTGAGTTTTTTAATGTGGTAAACATGTCGGTACGTTCATGTCTTCTGGCCAGTTCATCCTCCCATAATTTTGTCAGCTTCGACGGTGATACTTCTGAAATACCTGCCGAAAAAATGATGGATTCTCCTTTTTTTACGGGCATTTCAAAATATCCCGGAACCATCAGGTCTTCCTTATATGCGTATCCGCGTTCCTGTTCTTTATAATATTCAATATTTTTGTACCAGTTCGGTTCATGAACATAACTGTTTTTTTTAGAGAATTGCATGTGAAGATTGGGATAATTTTCATACAAACAAATGCTGATGCCGTTTTTTACTTCCTGATAGGATGTATTTGCCCTGCTGTTTTCGTAGGTAAGGTCATTGACACTACGGAAGGCAAGAAAGGGCTTGAAACGAAGTGTAGTTGGAGAGTGAGCTTCAAGTAAGGTGTACTTAATAATCACTCTCGGTTCATATGAAACGAGCATTCTTTCTTTTGAAAGAATAACTCCCCCGACGCGGTAGATGGTTCTCGAAATATTGTTGCAGTCGAACTGACGGATGTATTTGTGTCCGTTCGGACTAAAATTATTCCCTTCATACTTATGGATTCCCAGATTAAATGCTGCTCCGTGCTGAATAACGGTTTCGTCAAGGGATGACAGCAGTACATGATTTGATTGATCAATCTCAGGCAACGGAATCACCAGTTGTCCATGATATTTCCTTGTATTGCAGTCAATCAGGGTGGTGCTGTTGTATGCTCCGGCCCTGTTGGTGCGTATCATCTCTTTGGTGAGCGATTTCTCAAGGTTGATCAGTAAAGTTTTATCAAAATTAAGGTAACTCATGAATTGCAGTATTAAGGATTTCTAAAACGATTGCAATTTATGTATAAATCCTCTATTTTGCAACAACGGTAAGGTCAAAAGAGTGTTAAAATTTTGGTGTGATAATTTAAATTCAAGTCATACAATCAGATAATTTTTCATTTGAACAAATAATTCGAAAAAATATCACAAAATGTGTTGTACAGGTATTTTTTTGTGATTACTTTTGTCCGTATTTTTTCAAATCGCCTCTTTAGCTCAGTTGGTAGAGCAAATCATTCGTAATGATTAGGTCGTGGGTTCGAGTCCCATGAGAGGCTCATAATAGTTGAGAGTTGAAAGTTGAGAGTTAAGAATTAAGCATTTAACTTTCAATACTCAACTCTCAACTTTCCATTTAATTAAGTGCTCTTTCAAGGTTGTTTTTAATAGCACTAAGGAAGTCTTGGGTATTCAGATAGTCTTTACGGGTGATATTGTCACCATGAACAAGCATTGCCAGGTCTTTTGTCATTTCACCTCCTTCGACGGTTGCAATACAAACTTTCTCTAGTGTTTCGCAGAATTTTACCAGTTCATTGTTTCCGTCTAATTTACCACGATGCATTAGCCCGCGTGTCCATGCAAAGATGGAAGCAATTGGGTTGGTGGAAGTTTCTTTTCCTTGTTGGTGCTGGCGATAGTGGCGTGTTACTGTACCGTGGGCTGCTTCGGCTTCAACGGTTTTGCCATCCGGGGTAACCAGTACCGAAGACATTAGTCCGAGGGAACCGAATCCCTGCGCTACTGTATCCGATTGCACATCACCATCGTAATTTTTACAAGCCCAAACAAAACCACCATTCCATTTTAATACGGAAGCCACCATATCATCAATCAACCGGTGTTCGTAAGTGATGCCTGCAGCTTTAAATTTATCAATAAATTCTGTTTCGTATACTTCCTGAAAGATGTCTTTGAAGCGACCATCATAAGCTTTCAGGATGGTGTTTTTGGTAGACATATATAATGGCCATTTTTTCTCCAGTGCTACCTGAAAGGAGGAGCGGGCAAATCCGTAAATCGACTCGTCGGTGTTGTACATGGATAATGCAACACCATCTCCTTTGAAATCAAATACTTCCCATTCCTGAGTTTCACCGTTTTCGTTGGTAAAGGTCATTTTAAGTTTGCCTTTTCCTTTTATTACTACGTCAGTTGCTTTGTACTGATCACCGAAAGCATGACGGCCGATAACGATGGGTGTGTCCCATCCCGGTACTAATCTGGGTACGTTTTTACAAATGATGGGTTCTCTGAAAACAGTTCCTCCAATGATATTACGTAAGGTACCGTTGGGTGATTTCCACATTTTTTTTAGGCCGAATTCTTCTACTCTTGCTTCATCGGGAGTGATAGTGGCACATTTGATACCTACATTGTATTTCAGTATGGCATTGGCAGCATCTATTGTCACCTGATCGTTTGTTGCATCTCTGTGTTCAATACCTAAGTCGTAATATTTAATGTCTAAATCCAGATAGGGGAGAATGAGCTGATCTTTGATGAACGACCATATAATTCTGGTCATTTCATCCCCGTCGAGCTCTACAACAGGGTTTTGTACTTTTATTTTCTGCATTTGATTGATTATTTTTTATGTATGTCAACGGTCAACGGTCCACAGTCTTCAGTCAATAGCAGACCTTAGGCCATAGACTGTAGACTGCCGACCGTTGACAATCTTTTATCGTTTGTTTAATGGAATAAACTCCTGCTTTTCACCTACATTCTTGTAAGCAGGACGAATAATACGCTTGCTGGCGAAGTTCAACTCTTCGATGCGGTGAGCTGTCCAGCCGGTGACACGCGACATGGCGAAGAGGGGAGTGTATACCTCGGTAGGCAAGCCCATCGCTTCATATACAAAACCAGAATAGAAATCGACATTGGTACATACCTGTTTGTTGATGTCGGATCCTTTATAAGTCATGAAGGCATTAATTGATCTTTCTTCCAGCAATTCAATAAACGCAAATTCTTTTTGCAGTCCTTTTTCTTCTGCTAATGAACGGGCTAATTCTTTCAACAGAATAGCTCTTGGATCGGAGATGGTATAAACAGCGTGACCAATACCGTAAATCAGGCCGGTACGGTTGTATGCATCCTTGTTTAACATCTTCTGAAGGTATGCATCAATTTCTTTTACATCCTTCCAGTTTTTAATGGCTACTTTCAGGTGATCAAACATTTCTTTTACTTCGATGTTTGCCCCACCATGCAAAGGACCTTTCAATGACCCGATACCGGCAGCAATGGACGAATAAGTGTCGGTTTGTGTAGAGCTGGTAACACGTACCGTAAATGTTGAATTATTACCACCACCATGCTCTGCGTGTAATATGAGACACAAGTCGAGCAGTTTAATCTCCAGTTCGGTATAGTTATTCGGACCTTTGATCATATAAAGAAAGTTCTCAGCCAGTGAAGCTCCTTCGAGCGGGTGACGAATGTGTAACGAACGTCCCTGCTGGCTGTGACGTAAAATATTATAAGCATAAGCCACGATAGTAGGAAATTTAGCGATCAGATCCACAGATTGACGTACCAGGTTTTCTCTTGTAATGTCGTCAGCCAGCGGGTCATAGGTATACATCTCAAGTACGCTTCTTGCAAGGATGTTCATAATGTTCTGACCTTCCAGTTCCAGAATATTCATTTTCATCTTTGTATCCAAAGCCATGGATTCATTGATGATGCCTGTGAAGGTTTTTAATTCTTCTTTGTCGGGAAGATAACCTGATAAAAGAAGAAATGCTGTTTCTTCGAAACCAAGGCGGTTCTCAGCTTCCAGTCCATGTACCAGATCCTCGAGGTCGACACCCCGATAGAATAATTTGCCCGGAATCGGTTTCAAACCTCCTTCAGGAAGTCGTTCGTAGCCAACTACGTCACCTACTTTTGTCAAACCGACGAGTACGCCGGTATTATCTTCATTACGCAACCCTCTTTTCACATTGAATTTTGTAAAAAGCTCTTTATCAATGCGACTGGTCGTTTTTACGGTTTCTGATAACTTATATATCAGATAATCTTTTTTCTTTCCCATTGTATTATCGTTTTTATTATTCATCATAAGTTTATTGTTGAACTGTTGAATTGTTCTTTCCGGTATTTATTTCTTCATCGCGTTAAGTGCACTACCCGCTTTGAACCAGTCGATTTGTTGTTGATTATAAGTGTGAATAGCTTCAAATTGTTCAATACTTCCATCAGCATGTGTCAATTTTATTGTAAGATTCTTTCCCGGTGAAAATGAAATTAATCCTAAAACACTGATTTTATCATTTTCACGTATTTTGTCGTAATCACTTTTGTTGGCGAAAGTCAGTGCCAGCATTCCCTGTTTTTTCAGGTTAGTTTCGTGAATACGGGCAAAAGATTTTACCAGGATGACTTTTACATTCAGGAAACGTGGCTCCATAGCAGCATGTTCGCGTGAGGATCCTTCTCCATAATTTTCCTCGGCTACAACCACCGAACCTATGCCCTGTGCTTTGAATTTTCTGGCCAGCGCAGGTACCTGCATGTAGTCTCCGGTTTCAGGATCAAGCACTTCATTGGTTTTTTCATTGAAAATATTAACCGCGCCTATCAACATATTATCAGAAATATTGTCGAGATGCCCGCGGAAGCGTAACCATGGGCCGGCCATAGAAATATGGTCGGTGGTACATTTTCCTTTCACTTTGATTAAAAGTGGTTGTTCAATAATGTCGTTTCCGTCCCATGCCTTGAAAGGTGCCAGTATTTGCAAACGTTTTGAGTCCGGCGCTATATTAATTTTTATTGATGAGCTATCAGCAACCGGAGCGACGTATCCGGCATCTTTTACAGCAAAACCTTTTTCAGGAAGCTCTTCACCTTTAGGTTCCTGCAATCTCACCTGTTCTCCTTTATTGTTGATAAGTGTATCTTTTAAAGGATTGAAACACAGATCGCCGGCAATGGTCAAAGCAGCAACGACTTCGGGCGAACCGATAAAAGTATGGGTATTCGGATTACCATCGTTGCGTTTGGCAAAGTTACGGTTGAAGGAGGTAATGATAGAGTTGGGGCGTTCGGGAATGTCAATCTCACGTTTCCATTGTCCGATACAGGGCCCGCAGGCATTGGCCATAACTACAGCACCTACCGACTCAAATTCGGCCAAAATACCATCACGTTCGGCAGTAAAGCGCACCTGTTCCGATCCCGGATTGATTATAAATTGAGCTTGTACCGTTAAACCGTCCTCTTTTGCTTTTTTTACGATGGAAGCTGCCCTTGTGAGATCTTCATAAGAAGAGTTGGTACATGAACCAATCAGACCGGCTTCCATTTTCTGAGGATAGCCTTTTTCTTTTACTATTTGTGCAAATTCCGAGAGCGGATAGGCCGCATCAGGAGTGAAAGGACCGTTTACGTAAGGTTCCAGTTCACTCAAATTGATTTCAATAACCTGATCGTAATACTTTTCAGGATGTGCAATAACCTCAGCATCTGCCTGAAGGTTTTCAATTTGTTGCATTGCCAGTGCTGCAATTTCTTCGCGACCTGTAGCTTTGAGATAGGCGGCTGATTTTTCATCAAAAGGAAAGATAGAGGTCGTTGCACCCACTTCTGCACCCATGTTGCAGATGGTTCCTTTTCCTGTTGCGGAAATGGTTGAGGTTCCTTCTCCAAAGTATTCTATCACGGCATTGGTACCTCCTTTAACAGTAAGGATACCGGCTAATTTCAATATTACATCTTTTGGCGATGTCCAGCCCGACATCATACCGGTTAATTTTACCCCGATAATCTTTGGCATTTTCAGCTCCCAGGGCATTCCGGCCATCACGTCTACTGCATCGGCACCACCTACGCCGATAGCAATCATACTCAATCCTCCGGCGTTCGGTGTGTGTGAGTCTGTGCCTATCATCATCCCACCGGGAAAAGCATAATTTTCCAACACTACCTGATGGATAATTCCAGCTCCCGGTTTCCAAAAGCCTATACCGAACTTATTCGATACATTGCTCAGAAAATCAAATACTTCCCTGTTGTTTTCGTTGGCGGTCTTTAAATCTGCAACGGCGTCAATATGTGCCTGTATCAGGTGATCGCAATGAACAGTAGATGGTACGGCAACACTTTCTCGTCCTGAATTCATCAACTGTAACAAAGCCATTTGGGCGGTTGCATCCTGCATCGCCACACGATCGGGTGAGAAGTTAACGTAATCAGCTGCTCTGTTAAAAGATTTTAATTCTTCGTCAGGTGATAAATGTGCGTAAAGAATTTTCTCCGTGAGGGTCAACGGACGATTCAAAATCACCTTCGTATTCCTGATTCTTTCAGGGAGTGTGTGATACACATTTCGTATTATTTCTGCATCAAAAACCATATTCTATGTATTATTTTCTATTGATTGTGTTAAGTAGTTGCAAATTTGTATTTTTACGCATTTTTATGTAAGAAATGATTCAAAGATAATAAAAAAGATAAATATTAATACAGATTGTGATTGTTGAATCCGATATTTTAACAAAGAACAATGAAAAATGTTCAACAGAGTACTGACTAAGATATAAAAAGTTTTCAAGCCCCAATTTTGAAATATTATACATATTAAATGTTTTTATAAAAAAAAGGCAATATCATTTTAAAAATAGTATTATTTCAATATCTTTGCATTGTGGTGGTTTTACCCGATTTTATTATATAAACTCAGGTGTTGGGTTATATAATTACGAATAGAATCCCGAATTTTTATGCAGCCTTTTTCCGGATTCTCAAAACAAGCAGTTAAGTTGTTTTGCAATCAATGCAGGCTTTCTTCATATCACCTTCTCTGTGGTCAACTTATCTGGCAATGTTTAAATTATTTCATTATTTAATTGAGATAATCACCGGACTGATATATAGTTTGTTATGGTTATTATAAGCAAAATTGTTGCGGATATTCATTTTTATCTGCGATGTTTTACATGAACCTGCGAAAATCTGATAGTATGGATGTAAATATGGAATTGTACGAGTTAAATAAGCAAAAGGATCAAGAGATTGAAAGACTTACACGGGAACTGGAAAGAGTAAATACTGAACTGCAAAATTCGATTGAAGATAATCAAAAGAATCTCAGTTTTATTGAGGCTGTATATAACAGTGTTCCCGGTTTGTTATACTTATTTGATGAAGAGGGGAGGCTTGTTCGCTGGAATAATAAAATTGAAACGATATTAGGTTACACTGCAGAAGAATTATTGAATATTCATATCATCGATTTATTCACAAATGATGAAGAAAGTATACGGGCAGTTCAGTCAGCAATGGAAAAAATTGATGTTGACGGTTATGCTGAATTAGAAGCCCGGATATTCCGTAAGGACGGAAGATACATTCCCATGCACTTTACAGCGGTACCGGTGCTTATAGGAGGAGTACCATATTTCACCGGTATTGGAGTGGATATTACCCAACTGAAAAAAGCAGAAGGAAAACTAAAATCAAATTACGCGCTGATTAAGGTAGCGGGTGAAACGGCTAAATTCGGCGGGTGGAGTTATAAAGTAGGTAAGGAGCAACTTGAATGGTCGGATTCGGTATGTAAAATCCATGAATTACCTGATGGCAGTGTTATTGATGTAAGGAAGGCCATGCAGTTTTATACGCCTGAAAGCCAGAAGATCATTTCGAAAGTTTTTAATAATTGTTTGAGAAATGCTGTCCCCTACGACCTTGAATTACAGATTATCACCGCGAAAGGAAGAATTTTATGGGTGCGTACAACAGGTGAAGCTGTGAAGGATGAAAAGGGTAATGTGGTAAAAATACAGGGTTCATTTCAGGATATAAATGATCGTAAAATTATTAATATTGCCTTGAACGAAAGTGAACGACAATTGTCGACACTGATTAGTAATCTTCCGGGGTTCGTATATCGTTGTGCTAATGATAAAAACTGGACCATGTATTATATCAGTGAAGTTTGCGAGAAAATAACCGGTTACAAACCTGAAGATTTCATTAACAATAACAGACTTGCGTTTAATGATATTATTCACCCGGATTACAGAGAGCAATTGTACAGAAACTGGGGGAAAAGCCTTATAACAAATAAGGCATTTGAATACGAGTACCCTGTTACAACAGCTTCTGGTGACCTCCGTTGGGTATGGGAACAGGGAAGGGGAGTTTATGATGATGATGGAAAGATGACGCATCTGGAAGGTTTTATTCTTGATATTACCGATAGAAAACAAGCCCAGGAAGCCCTGATGATAAGTCAGCAGAAATTTACAACCTTGTTCAAGGAAATGAACGAACTTGCTATTTATTGTAGTATTGAATTTGATGATGCAGGTAATGTTGTGGATATTAAAACAACGGATTGTAATGATGCTTTTCTGAAAGCTTTTCATGTACACCTTGATCAGGTAATTGGTAAAAGACCGTCAGAAATTATGGGTGTCAAAGAATTACCTCATTATGCCGAGATTATTGAAGCAGCAAAATACGGCAGGACTTTTAGTTTTACCGCTGGTTTCGCTGTCATCGACCGACAATTTCAGGTTACTGTGATTAATTTACAGAAAGGAGAGTTTGCTATCATTGCCAGTGATATTACCGAGTTGACTCGTTTCAACAGTATGTTGATGGATAAGAATAAAGAACTTGAGAATTATGTTTATGTTACTTCACATGATTTACGTTCTCCATTGGTGAATATACAGGGTTTTGGGTCAAGGCTGAAAAAACAAACGGATCTGATTGGTGAAATTGTAGAAAGTTGTGATTTGGATGAAGAGAAGAAGCTGATTGTAAAAGAAAGCATCGAGCAGAAAATTCCTCATACACTTGATTATATCTTCAATAATGTGAGCAAAATGGAAAAAATGCTCAATGGTTTGTTGCAACTTTCAAGAACCGGACGTGTGACTATGCATGTTCATCAGATCAATATGCATGAATTGATTGTGAAAGTTATCCAGTCAGTTGATTATCAGTTACATGAAATCTCTTCTGAAATAAATATAGGTAATCTGCCGGATTGCTATGGTGATGAAAACATGCTGAATCAATTGTTCTCAAATATCATTACCAATGCAATCAAATACAGGGATCCTGATAGAAAATTAAAAATTGATATTGATGGAGTCAGACGTCACAGAAAAGTCCTGTTCCGCATCAAAGATAATGGCATTGGTATCGCCAAAAATCATCTGGAGAAAATCTGGCAGGTCTTTTTCAGGGTTGATACAAAGCAGGTGCAGGGTGACGGTATAGGATTGAGTGTGGTAAAACGCATCGTTGATAAACACAATGGTCGGATATGGGTTGAATCAACCGAACTCGTCGGGAGCACCTTTTTTCTGGAATTACCGGCAGAGGAATTCAGTGAATGAAATTACTTTCAGAAATACAATTCAAGTATTATAATAACGCAAATATTAAAAAAGATTGAACATGAAAAGCCAAAAAGACATTATCATTTTGATAGCTGAAGATGACGATGGTCATGCTGAATTAATAATTGAAGGACTAAGGGATACCGGTTTGAAAAATGAGATTGTCAGATTTCCCGACGGACTTGAATTATGGGACTACCTGCATTCGCAGTGCAGGGAAGAAATGCTTGAAAATAATCAGGAGTTCCTTATTCTGCTTGATATTAATATGCCACGAATGGATGGGATAACCGTTCTTGAAAAAATAAAAAATGATATTTGTCTGAAGGATATTCCGGTGATGATGCTTACTACTACAGATGATCCCCGTGAAGTGGAAAGATGTTATCAATTAGGATGTAATGTATATATTACCAAACCGATTGAATTTATTAAATTTGCAGAAATACTTCAACGTTTGGGTTTGTTCTTACAGATAATTAAGATATAAATTTATGAAAATATTAATCATTGAAGATGATGCAGGAATAGCGGAACTTTTTCGCGAACAACTGGAAGAATTTAATCATCAGGTTAACTGGGTAGATACATTTACTGATGCAGATAAATACTTGATTGACAATCATCCTGATTTAATGATTGTTGATTACCGTATATCAAGTCATGAAAATGCACAGGACTGGTTATTAAAACGTAAGTCTGAAGCGCTTCTTATTCCTGACTTTATTGTGTCAACCGGACAGGGTGATGAACGTATTGCAGTGGAAATGATGAAGCTGGGCGCCAGGGATTATGTCATCAAGGATTCAATGCTTATGACACGTCTACCTGATATTATGAGGAGGGTAGGTGCTGAGATCGAAAATGAAATAAAATTAAAAGAAGCTGATAAATTAATTGATAAACAACTCAGATTTACTCAATTACTGATGCAGATCTCTACATCGTTTATCAATTTACCTCTTTCAGAAGTAGAATCTGCCATTCAGAATTCGTTGAATGAGATTTCAATGTTTGTTCAGGCGGATCAAAGTTATATAGTACATTATGATTTTGAAAAGAAAATAGCAGTACTTGATAATGAATGGTGCAATGAGGGGTTTACACCCAGGATGAAGAGACTGAAGACTATTCCGATGGATAAAATGGATAACTGGGTATCGTTACATCAAAAAGGAGAGGTAGTATATGTAAAAGATTTAAATGAATATGATCAGAAAAATGTAAAGGAATCAATTGGGATATATGGAATAAAAAGTGTGATTGCAATTCCAATTATGGATGCTGATAATTGCGTCGGATATGTTAGTTTTGATTCTATAAGGGATAACCACACTTATTCTGAAAGTGAACAAAGTTTGTTCAAGGTGTTTACGCAGTTGCTGGTAAATATTCATAATCGCCGACAGCAGGTGGAAGCTTTGAGACTCAGCGGAGAAAAATATCACCTTCTTTTTCAGCAAAATCCCCAGCCGATGTGGATTTTTGATCTGGAATCATTGTCGTTTCTTGAAGTAAATGA
>JAYFPP010000147.1:0-3690 GCA_034927635.1 Paludibacter sp. | reverse complement strand
GGGCATAGCAATTTCTTCATATAAAACGGGTGCGACAGTGGCTATTCGTTATCATTCAAAACTATATCATCAGCATCATTGATGTGATTACCAACGAATCCCGGTTGACTTTCATCGATAAGTCTTTCATTCTCAACATGGATTACACGTCCCGGATACAAACTCACCCAACTATAGTTATGCGTGGCCATAATCACTGTTGTGCCGGATAAACGAATACCATATAATAGTTCTATCAGATCTTTGCCTGTTTCGGGATCAAGATGCCCTGTAGGTTCATCAGCAAGAATAATCTCCGGTGAATTCAGTAATGCTCTTGCTATAGCTACACGTTGCTGCTCACCTCCTGAGAGTTGATGCGGACGTTTATAACCTTTGTTACGCATCCCTACTTGAGCAAGCACTATCTGTATCTGTTCATCGATGGCATCCTGTTCTTTCCATCCGGTTGAACGAAGGATAAATTCAAGATTCGCATTAACAGTGCGATCAATCAATAACTGAAAATCCTGAAACACAATTCCGATTTTTCTTCTGAGATAAGGAACCTGATTTGATTTCATGTCAATCAGATCATATGAAAGCACTTCAGCCTCACCTTTTGTTACCGGGACTTCTCTATACAGAGATTTTAAAAAAGTACTTTTACCACTACCTACTTTCCCTAATAAATATACAAATTCTCCTGAATGAATATCCAATGTAACATCTCTCAATACAGTAAGTTCCTGCTGACAGATTTCAGCATTTCTATACTTTACCAATATTTTATCTTCCATATGTTTGTTTATAAAAAAGTTAATCTGCAGAACTGTTGAATTATCACTTTCAACTCTCAATTTTCAACTCTCAGCTTTTATGTCTTTTTTTCAGTTCTTTTCCCAGATCATCCAAAGAGTAACCTTTTGAAGTCAGCAAAACAATTAAATGATAAATCAGATCCGATGCTTCGTACAAGAACATTTCATCAGTACCATTGGTTGCCTCAATAACAGTCTCAACAGCCTCTTCACCTACTTTCTGAGCCATACGGTTCACACCTTTATTAAATAATGAGGTAGTATAAGAGCCTTCCGGCATCTCTTGAAAACGTTTTTGAATAAACTCCTGAAGAAACTTCAGAAAGAAAATATCTCCCTGATTGGACTCGTCCCAGCAGGTATCAGCTCCGGTATGACATACCGGCCCTTCAGGTTTTACCTTGATTAATAAAGTATCATTATCACAATCGGAAAGTATTGACACAACATTCAGAAAGTTGCCGCTCTCCTCTCCTTTCGTCCAGAGTCTTTTTTTTGTTCTGCTATAAAAAGTAACTTTGCCTGTTTCCTGAGTTTTCTCAAGGGCTTCTTTATTCATGAATCCCAGCATTAATACCTTTGCTGTCAACTCATCCTGGATGATGGCAGGAACTAGTCCATCCATCTTATCGAAATCTACCTTCATTTTCAATTTATTTTTTGCGAAAATACAATTTTTTCATGAGACTAACAACTGAATCAACGCTTTTGTATGATCTATGTTCACTTTGTTTGACTTCATTATAAAAAAAAGACGCACCTGTGTACGTCCCTCTTTTACAAGTCATATTATGAAGTTCAAAACTTATGTTTCTTATGTGACTAATGTGGTAATGTATCAAATCAGATTGATGCTCAGCGCCTCACAGGCTTTACGCATATCATCCGGCCATATACTTGCCTGAATTTCACCAATATGTGCCTTCCTGAGGAAGAACATACAAAGGCGTGACTGACCAATACCACCACCGATTGAAAGCGGCAAACTACCTTCCATCAAACGTTTATGAAAGTACAAATTGAGTCTGTCGGTTTTTCCTTCCAGCTCCAACTGACGAACCAAAGCAGCCTTATCAACACGAATACCCATTGAAGAAACCTCGAAAGGTATCTCCAACACAGGATTCCATAACAAAATATCACCGTTTAGTCCCGGCATACCATTCTCACCTATTGTGGTCCAGTCATCATAGTCCGGAGCTCTTCCATCATGTTTTTCACCATCACCCAGTTTTCCACCTATACCAATAATGAAAACTGCACCGTATTTTTTTGCGATTTCATATTCACGCTCTTTTGGAGTTTTATCAGGATAAAGCTGTCTGAGTTCTTCAGCATGAATAAACTGAATTGTATCCGGAAGTACCGGTTTAATCTGAGGAAAGCTTTCCGAAACCAGGTATTCAGTTCTGAGAAGTGTTGCATATATACGACTGACAATCATTTTCAGAAAATCAACATTACGTTCTTCTTCTGACATAATACGTTCCCAGTCCCATTGATCAACATACAATGAATGTATATTTCCCAACTCTTCATCCGCACGGATAGCATTCATATCGGTATAAATACCGTATCCATTTTCTATTTCATAATCCGCTAAGGTTACCCTTTTCCATTTAGCCAGTGAATGCACCACTTCCGCTATTTGGTCAGACATATCCTTGATAGGAAAATTCACGGCTCTCTCAACACCATTCAGATCATCATTTAAACCCGTACCTCTCAACACAAACAAAGGAGCTGTCACCCTGCGTAATCTCAACTCCGCAGATAGATTTACCTGTAAGAAATCTTTTATTTTTGCAATGCCCAGTTCAGTTTGCTGGAGATTCAATAAAGGCTTATAGTTAGCTGGCTTAATTAAATAGCTCATATAAAATATATTACTTAATGATTGAAAATTGTGGCAAAGATATACATTTTGTAAGAAATAAAAGCATTAAAAGCACAAAAGTAATGACATTTCTTCAAAATAATTTGCAATTTAATTAAAAACGCCTTTTTCAGTGAAGAAAAAGGCGTTTTTATATTATTAGACCAGCTAAGTTCTCAATTATTTCCTTTCATAAACCGAGAAACTATATGGATATAAATTTGCGTTGTCGGAAGGATGATCTTCTCTGGAAACCTCTTGCCATTTTGAAAAATCTATCTCGGGGAAATAGGTATCAGCAGCAAACTCTCCATGAACCCAGGTAATATACATACAATCAGCTATATCCAAACATTGTTTATATACAGCAGAACCACCAATAATAAAAATTTGATCAGCATTTGAACACAATTCCAGGGCGTCTTCAAGTGATTCTGCCTCAAAATACCCTTCACGCACTGCTTCAGTCAGAATGGTTGATAATACAATGTTTTTACGATTTGGAAGCGGACCGTTGGGTAAACTTTCGAAGGTACGTTTACCCATCACAACGGTATGGCCGGTTGTCAGTGCTTTGAAATGCTTCATATCAGCCGGTAAATTCCATGGAAGTTTTTTCTTATAGCCGATTGCATAATCATCAGCAACAGCGGCAACAATCGAAATTTTTGGCATTTTCTTATATGTGTGAGTTAGTTTTTTTTGAACTTGTTAAATGAAATCCCGTTGGATTTGCGATTATTTCAACTTGCAAATGTAACAATTATTTGCACAAATAAAAATAAATTGTGCTGTTTTTTATCCCACCGACAACACAACAACTTATTTTCTGAATATTTTATCAGAAAAATTACTGAACATACGAAACATAAATAAATGTCAGACAGCCACTTCACCTTTTATATGCGGATGAGGGTCATAATCCGTCAATTGAAAATCTTCGAAATGAAAATCGAAAATATTCTTTACTTCAGGATTAATTTTCATTACGGGAAGCTGTCTGGGTTCACGGGT
>JAYFPP010000131.1:0-9632 GCA_034927635.1 Paludibacter sp. | reverse complement strand
GGAACCACTACATCAACATATTTCATCATACAGTTTTGAACTTACAAATATAGGAAAAGATTTTCCGACGGGAAACTCTTACCGGCTTTCGTTTTGCATGTGACACTTTTCTTCTGATTATTCACAAAGTTTCAATTGGGAAATGATATAATGTTGTAACAGGCGTCGTTATAACTTTGTAACAGGTGTCGATATAACGTTGTAGCAATCTCCGTTATAACGCTATAACAAGTACTTTCATAATAATTTCATATCGAAACTCACGTTAATTAATATTATCTTTGTACACAAGCTTACTAAAATGATCAATCCAATTCAAATCATAGAGAAATACTACACCCCAAACACGGAATTATACCATGTTCTCGTGCAGCACAGTGAACAAGTCAGAGACAAAGCTATAGAAATTGCCACCAGTCACCCCGAGCTCAATCTTAACAAGGAGTTTATTACCGGAGCTGCAATGCTTCACGACATAGGAATCTTTCTATGTGACGCCCCACGGATTCATTGTCACGGCACACATCAGTATATTGAGCATGGTTATCTGGGAGCTGATTTGCTTCGTAATGAAGGCTTACATGATCATGCTTTGGTGTGCGAGAGGCATACCGGCACAGGAATTTCACTGGAACAAATTATCAGTAAAAATTTGCCGCTACCGCTGAGAGAGATGAAGCCGGTTAGCCTGGAAGAAAAGGTGATTTGTTATGCAGACAAGTTCTTTTCAAAAACAGATTTGAACTGTGCACTTTCAATTGACAGGATCCGCATTTTGCTTGGGCATCATCATCCTGATAATATTATTATTTTTGATGAATGGCATCAACTTTTTTCATGACACGTCGCATCATAAAAGCCTGTAGGACAACCCAAATGTAAGTAATTCCTTGAACTGAATTTTTGCTTTCTCGCCGGCAGCCAGAATGACTGTATTATCATATCGTGGATTGAGTGATAATCGGGTGGACAAAAACCTGTTCACTCTGAAATTACCAATAATTTCCCAGTCTATTTCCACTTTCTCGTAATTAGTATAAAATGAAAGTTTCGAATCAATCTGAATTTCCCGGGTCGGACTATAATTAACCTGTGCCCTGAAGGAACTACCGATCTGGCTCAGCACCTTCTCTCCCGGGAGAATACCGAAAGATTTCTTATTCACATTAACAGTGTCATTTGCGTAAATAAACTTATAGCTAAGAGGCGACAACATCAACGAAAATAATTTCTGGTATTTATAATCCAAACCGACACCTATATTCAGACGAACCGGAGTAAGGAATTTGGCTTTCATTTCTTTTGAATTGATTGCCTTGTAACTATTGAAAAATTGAGTGGAAAAATCAACAGAACCACTATAAAACCAGTTACCACCGGCCTTAATACCAAGTTTACTTGTAGCTCTTATAATATCATCATTCGTATTCAGCAAGCGCATCGTATCACCTTCCACTGAATTAAAGCCAAGTCTCCATTCTGCAAAATTATCCCATTGAATGTTTTTCTTATTATCATAATTAAAGGTACCATTGATTATCCCCAGAATAGAGATATTATCACTACCTCCCTGATACCAGTTGGAAGAAACATAGTTTTGCGAAAATTGCAGATTAGCCAGTGATTTCAAGGTCCAGGGACTTGGCTTCACTGTTTTGACTGTAATCTTATTTTGTGTGAATTCATTGTTTCTGTTTAACTGGATTACAGTCTCATCAATAGGTTTTGAAATCATCTTAAACTGAATAAGATCGGTAACATCAGGAAGTTCATCGACCATATAAGCAATAGTATGAGGCTGATAGGCAATTGTTCGTCTCAAAGTAAGCTCCCTCAAATCATTGATGCTTTTTTCAGCAGAAAATAACCTTATGGGTTTATAATAAGTTGGAATTAATACTGATTTTTGCAGTTCATCAAAATAGTCTTCCGCACACCATCGATTAAACTCAGGTGCTTTCGAAGAATAACCATAGAACTTTAAATCAATAAAAAAGGGATTTGCTCTCAGAAATTTATCATTTATTACCGGTTTTGCTGTTACAGCCTTCCTTTTTTCATATTCAGCCAATACTTTTCGAACATCAATAAGCTCAAAAACTCTATCATGTCCGTTGGATTTTGGTTTGGGTAACTCCTGAGTCTGTTGAATAATTTCAACAGCAGAAGAGTCCTTTTTTATTGTTATCTCATTTTCGTTTTGTTTTTCAGTAAACGACTTCTCTATAAGACTATCAATCTGAGCTATTGTTGAAGGGTCAGTCTGGGTATCAGTACTAGAGTATACTGATATGCAGGAAAACAAAAAACACAAAAAAAACGTCAATAATAATCTCAACCTCATTGTCTTAGTAAAAATAAATGCCTATTATACATGGTTTTTAATCAAAAAGCGTAGGTGTGTCCTCATCGAATCTTTTGAGAATCGCATGCATTAACGTTTCCCGTATAAATTTGGATTTATTTGAGACTTTGTATTTTATCAGATAACGCTCTAGAGCCTTATTTTCAGAATCATTCAAAGAAAACAAATGTTTATGAACACGTAATTTACTCCGGTTGCCAGTTGATTTAATTTCTTTTTTTCCCATATAGCGCTACAAAGTCTATGCAAAAGTAATATTATATGTTTAAATTTTAACAAAATAACGAATATTTCTGTATTTTTGTGATGTTTAAACAAATAACTCTTAACTATGGCACCCCACAATGAACTTGGAATGCAGGGAGAAGATCGTGCCCGGGCATTTTTATTATCAAAAGGATACAAAATCCGCGACACAAACTACAGAGCGGGAAAACTGGAACTGGATATTGTCGCAGAAAAAGATGACTGGCTTATTATTGTTGAGGTACGAACGCGTTCTACCGATACCTTTATCGCTCCTGAAGAAACTATAGACCTGCGCAAGATTAAGAATCTTGTCAATGCAGCAAACGCATATATCAAACATCAGAACTGGAGAGGCGAAACCCGTTTTGATATCATTTCGGTAATGCCCGACGGTGACGATTATAAAATTGAACACATAGAAGACGCATTTTTGCCTCCTGTAATATAAAAAACGGACTTGAGTTCAATCACAAAAATATCATAAAATATCCCTATAATGTTTTATGTGTAAAATTGTTTCGCTAATTTTGCAAAACAATTTTACACGCTGTTCTGATATATTTCAGATTGATCCTTTTACCATCTATATAATAAAAAAATGAAACTCATCGAAAAACAAGTAGCTGATAAATTACTGAGAATTAAGGCGGTTAAACTACAACCCCATAATCCTTTCACCTGGGCTTCCGGCTGGAAATCCCCGATTTACTGCGACAATCGTAAAACACTATCGTATCCATCAATACGTACCTATATAAAAATTCAGATTGCCCGTATTATTCAGGAAAATTATCCTGATGCCGAAGTGATTGCCGGAGTGGCTACAGGTGCTATTGCACAGGGGATGCTGGTGGCCGATGCGCTTGGGTTACCTTTTATTTATGTACGCCCAACACCAAAAGATCATGGGCTAGAAAACCTTATTGAAGGAGATTTAAAGCCTAAACAGAAAGTCGTGGTCATTGAAGACCTGATATCTACGGGCGGTAGTAGTTTGAAGGCTGTTGAAGCGATTCGTAAAGATGGCTCTCAGGTATTGGGAATGATTGCCATCTTTTCTTACGGATTTCCGGTTGCTATTGAAAAATTCAAAGCTGCAAAGGTAAAACTGACAACACTTTGTAACTACGAAGCAGTACTGTCGGAAGCACTGGCTACAAAATATATTTCTGAAAACGACATAGAAACTTTGCAGGCATGGCGGAAAGACCCCGCTTCATGGAATAAAGACTAATAAACGCGGATGACAAAATACCAAAGCGAAACCAAAACCATTTCTTCATCTGAGGAAGTGGTTTTTGGCATACTCAGCGACCTGAATAATATCGGAAAACTAAAAGACAATGATTCATTTTCAGGAAAACTGAAGATACTGGAGTACGATAGGGACAATTGTTTGCTCGAAGTGGAGGGAATTGGGAAAGTGGGCTTCAGAATTATTGAAAGAGAAGCCTTTAAAACTATAAAATTTGAATCGTATCAACTTCCGGTGGAAATGAATGCATGGATTCAACTCAAAGAGATGGCTGAAAATGACACAAAAATGAAATTAACATTGGCGGCTGAACTTCCATCGATGGTAAAAATGATGTTGAACAAAAAACTGGAACAGGGCATCAATATGCTGGCCGATTTTTTTGAAAGTTATCTCAACTCTCAACTAAAAAAATAATCAATATAACTCTGAAACATGGCAGCGAAAATCTGGGAAAAAAGCATTCAGGTCGATAAAAAGATTGAAAAATTCACCGTTGGAAAAGATCGTGAAATGGATGTATTTCTGGCTAAACACGACATTCTGGGCTCAATGGCACACATTAAAATGCTGGAGTCGGTTGGTTTGCTGCACAACAATGAGTTGGCTCTGTTGCTGGCTGAATTAAAGTCTGTTTATAAAACAACTGAAGCGGGCTTATTCAGTATCGAAAATGATGTAGAGGACGTTCATTCGCAGGTTGAATTACTGCTCACCCGTAAACTGGGAGATATTGGAAAGAAAATTCACAGCGGTCGCTCCCGCAACGATCAGGTGTTGGTTGATTTAAAGTTATTTACTCGCGAACAGCTTTCGAAAACGGTTGCAAGTGTGGAGATGTTGATTGACACTCTTATTGAACAGAGCAATATTTATAAAGATGTATTACTTCCGGGATACACTCATTTGCAGATTGCCATGCCTTCTTCCTTCGGTTTGTGGTTTGGAGCTTATGCCGAAAGTCTGTCTGACGATCTTCAACTACTACTGTCTGCATGGAAAATTACCAATCGTAATCCATTGGGTTCTGCAGCTGGCTATGGATCTTCCTTTCCGCTTAACCGTCAGATGACAACCGATTTGCTCGGGTTCGACAGCATGAATTATAACGTGGTTTATTCACAAATGGGACGGGGAAAGATGGAACGGACTGTTGCCAATGCACTGGCTTCGGTAGCTGCAACAATTGCCAAACTGGCATTTGATGCTTGTTTGTATACCTCACAAAATTTCGGATTTATCAAATTACCGGATGAATTCACTACCGGCTCCAGCATCATGCCGCACAAAAAGAATCCTGATGTTTTTGAACTAACCCGCGCAAAATGCAATAAGATACAGTCAATCCCGCAGCAAATAACCCTGATCACAAACAATCTGCCCTCTGGTTACTTCCGGGATATGCAAATCATCAAAGAAGTCTTTATTCCTGCTTTTGACGAATTAAATGACTGTATTGAAATGACAGCCATGATGATGTCGCAGGTAAAGGTCAATGATGCTATTTTGGACGACCCCAAATATGATTTTCTTTTCAGCGTGGAAGCAGTAAACAACCTTACACTGAGCGGGGTTCCTTTCAGAGATGCCTATAAACAAGTGGGGCTGGAAATCGAAGCAGGAAACTTTGTCCCCGATAAAACGGTGAATCATACCCATGAAGGTAGTATCGGCAATTTGTGTAATGATGAGATTCTAACCTACAAAAATGACATTATCAAACAGTTTGGCTTTGATAAAGTGAATCGTGCAATTGACCAATTGCTTACTTTATAGTTCATTTACCTGTTTTTTTTTACTCTTTTTTTACCGTAATCTGCTCACAGGATAACGGTTACAGAACCAGTACCCTTTTCTGCTGCAAAAAAATCAAAATATTTTCATTTATTTTGCTCTTTCTAAATCCAAACCCTGTTCAGTTTACGTCTAATCTAAAAACAATGTAAAACATCAAATTTTAAAATTATGAAACGACTATTATTTTTAATGTTGAGTGTGATCATACTTAGTGCATCACAACCAGCAAGCGCACAGGAAGAAACGGCAACGCCCAAAGCAAAAACAGAGCTGACTAAGGCTGAAAAGGACTCAATTGTGTTCGAAAAGCTCAATGCAGATCAGCTCCTGGAACTAAAAAAACAAGAGATGGTGGTTGAATTAGAGAAAATTGATGCAGAAAGCAGAGAAGACATGCCGCTGAATGGTTTTGGAATCGTCACCATTGTGCTTTTACCTTTTCTTTTTGTAATTATCATTATTTATCTAAATGTGCGGCAAAAAAACATCGAATCGAAGAGGAAGTATGAATTGTACATGAAATCACTGGAGATGGGACAAACAATTCCTGAACATTTCTTCGATGAGCCTAAGAGCGCCAACAAAGCCTCCAATTTAAAAAGAGGGATCATCTTGTTAATGGTAGGTATTTCCTTTGGATTATTTGCTATCATTAAAAAAGATACTGATCTGATTATTTTACTTGCAGCAATTATTCCTACCTTTGTGGGCATTGGTTATCTGTTGGTTCACAAGCTGGAAAAGCCTAAAAAGGAAATTGCACAACAGAGCAATGAGCAAATCTGATGACCTGCTTTGGGTAACCCGGGTGACTCTTTTGGGTGATAAATCAGCTTTTGATCACCTTACCCGTAAATATCAATCGTCCATTCGAAGGTTCTTCCTGAACCTGACAATGGGCGATGGCCCGCTCAGTGACGATCTGGCGCAGGAGACATTTATTAAGGCTTACCTGAACCTGAATAGTTTTCAGGGATTGTCGGGATTTTCGACATGGTTATTCAGAATTGCTTATAACGTGCATTATGATTTTGTACGGTCAAAGAAAATAACTTCTGATATTGACGAATCGGAAATCAATCACATGCATCAACTCGACAATAGTTTCTCTGCGGAGAAGCTGGACATTCATCAGGCACTGCAACTGCTCAGAAGAGAGGAAAAAACTGCTGTTTTGTTGTTTTACATGGAAGACAAAACGCACAAAGAAATTGCCAGAATCATGCAATGTCCGTTAGGAACAGTAAAAACATATATCTTAAAGGGAAAAGAAAAGCTGGGAGTCTATTTAAAAAAAGAAGGTTATGGGAACGAATAAAGATGATAAAATGATCAGGGAATTTATGCTTCAGCATAAAACTGAAGTGGCAAACAACTATTTCACAGAAAAGGTGATGCACAAACTCCCTGAGAAACAAAAGAACTACGAATGGATAATAGTCCTGCTTGCAGCAATAGGAACCATTATCAGTCTGATACTTGGCTGGGACTCCCGCATTCCGGATATAAGAATTTCCTTTCCGGGTGAAATAAAACTATATTACCTGCTTGGTGGAATTTTCGTATCACCCTTTGTATTGTGGTCGTGCTTTGAGCTTTTCCGGCGCAAAAACTTTCACTGGATTTAAAGGGCTTTTAGCTCTCTGACGCAGCACTCCCTGATTAATCTGTGACTCATCATAATAGATAAGATCTTTTTGAATATATTTGCCTTTAAGTTCGGTTTCATCATCAAGAATAAAGTCAAACTCAAAGCGGGTATATTCATTAATCCTCGTAACAGTCATAGTACCGCCAATGATGAACTTTCTGATTGAGTACGAATCATTTTGCTCAATAAAATAAATAAGTGCCCCGACATCATATTTGACATCATCCACCTCGTACTCTTCTCCCGGGGCAATGGTAAATGCATCGGCCGAGTTTGAAACCTGATATACTCCTTCGGGGAATAATGTGTCATTTGGACTCACAAAAATATCATCAAGCAAAAGGTACTGACCGAAACCTTTTAATTGATTATCGTCGTCAACCCCTAATGAATCTGTAAAAGCATACAAGCTCAGCACGTTGTTGTCGATGCCGTATTCTGTAAGATATACCGGCCCCCAGAAATCCACGTAACCCTTTGAATATTGAGGATTGGTTTCGTACTCATAAACAAAGGGTTCTTTTTTCTCACAGGAAGATAAAACGAATATCATCAGGATAGAAGCAATCAAACTATTTCTCATAACTTAGTCTTTGTATTTTGTATTAATGTATTTCACAGGATACCATGCCGCAAAAAATCCAATCAGCAACACAGTCAGAAAAACTAAAAGAACATCAGATAGCTGTGTAACTGCAGGATAATTTTCAACTATAAAACCGGCACCTAATTTAATAAAGCCAACTTTTTCCTGAAGTAAAGATATAATTGTGCCGATGATTACACCTGCTCCTGCCCCCACGAAAGAAATCATCCATCCTTCTAACAGAAAAATCTGTTTGATAAGCCTGTTATCTGCACCTAAACTTCTTAGCGTAGCAATATCTTCTTTTTTATCGATAATCAACATGGATAAAGAGCCAATGATATTAAAACTTGCGATCAGGAGGATAAAACTCAATATAAGGAAAGTAATCCATTTCTCTACTTTCATGATATTGAAATAGCTTTCCTGCTGTTCATAACGATTTTTCACCGAATAATCTTTACCCAGTATTTGCTGTATCTCTTTTTGAGAATTCTCTGCATCAACACCTTCGTTCAGTTTTATCTCGACAGAAGAAACACTTTGTTCATCATATTCGAATAGCTCGCGTGCCAGATTCAATGACACAATCACATACTGATTATCGTATTCATTTTGTTGCACCGAGAAAATACCTGATACAAAAGTTGCAGATTGATTAAAACTGTTTTCAGGACGGAGTAGATTTATTTTTGAAGTCCTTTTTGGTGCATAGATATATAATGGATCGATAAAATGCGCACCCAGACCCAACACAGCCGCTACTCCGGTTCCGGGAACCGCTCTTTCAAAAGCACCATCATACAAAATAAACTCACCATCGAACATGATGCTGTCAATACGTGTCATCTTTTTAAAATCATCTGAAACACCTTTAATGAGAGCGGGCATTTGTTTTTCCTTAAATTTCAGCAAAGCATTTTCTTCAATCACTTCTGTAAAAACAGCTATAGACTGATGCTTTTTCAATTTCTGAAATTCTGTACCCTCAAGTGAAAACATTTTTCCTTCATTTCGGGTAATTTTCAAATCAGGGTCAAAGGCTGAAAATAAATCAGAAAACAGCACCTCAAAACCGTTAAAAATTGACAGCACAAAAACCAGTGCAATGGTGCCAACCATGACACCAACAGAGGATATCCCCGAAATCACATTGATAGCATTGTGGGATTTCCTGGAAAACAAATATCGGCGGGCAATCCTGAAAGAAAACGACAGTCTGCCAAAATAGGATACTATAGTGCTTTGCTTTTTCAAATTTCTTCTTCAGAGACCGGTGATGGAGGATCACTTTTCAACAAACTATCGATACGTTCAAGATAGTCAAGCGATTCATCTAAATGGAACACCAGTTCGGGAATGATACGTAACTGATTTCTCACTCTTTTGCCCAAATCATAACGAATTGCTTTCGTGTCCTGCTTTACCAGCTCCAGCACTTCTTTACCTTTCTCACTTGGAAAAACGCTCAGATTATTATGTGTGATGCTTAAATCGGGACTTACCTTTACATTAGTCACACTGATAATGATTCCCTGCATTTTTTTTGCATATAACATAAAAATCTCCCCTAACTCCTTTTGAAGCATGCGGGCAATTTTTTCTTGTCTTTTCGATTCCATAATTGTTAATTTAATTTTCTAATCATTTCGGCCGCATCCATATTTATTTTTGAAAATGCAAACCACTTTTTCGCTAAATCCTTCAGAGAGGCTCCGATGTGATAAAC